>NZ_BAABCY010000058.1:0-44068 GCF_039539345.1 Snuella lapsa
AAACGCCTTAATGCTCTTCTTGATAGAGAATACAGAGAAAAAGTTCTTGGTTTTAAATGAAATTGCCCTGACTTTGTAGCCTGCCCTAAAACAGCCTCCATACGACCTTCCAAAGAGTGTTTGTATAATATCATAGCTATTTATTGGATGCTAAAAGATATAATAATTTAGAAAGGCCCATAATCGCCACAAATTACAATAAACTAAAAAGGGTTAACATCAACCAACAATGTTAACCCTAATTAATCACCTTAATAGCAACAATCGTAATGATTATAGCTTCTCTCAATAAGGTTCATGTAAACAGCTATTTACATTATAAATATATAAGTATTTTCTTAAAAAATAAAAAGATTTTATTCACAATTTCACAGTTGATTACATTTTACTGGAATATATTTTGCTTCTTCAAATGGGCATTCTGTTCGAGATAAATTCTATTTATAGCGGATCTATAGGTTTTAAAAATTGTCTGATTCCAACACGGATATTATTCCTGGTAAGGAAACCCACGTGGTTGATAATGAGGGGAACATCAAAGCTATTAATTATAGAGACAAACGATAGTTATTTATTGTTTAATCGTCATTTAGATTAAACACCAATTATCCATAATTGGAATCATATCAATTCAAATCTTACTTATGGTCCAAAAACAACGAAACCTTGCAAATCAATGATTTTGCAAGGTTTTTGTATGAATTGGGTTTTACCCTTGGTGACCTCGGCAGGATTCAAACCTGCAACCTTCTGAGCCGTAATCAGATGCGCTATTCAGTTGCGCCACGAGGCCTTTTTTAGTGGCTGCAAATATAATGCTTTTATTAAAAGACTACCAAATTTTATTTAAAATTTATATTTCTTTATTTTTGAATATGAAAATAGAACTCTTAAAAGAAAGGTTTGACTATATCTTAGATAAAAACCTTATTGCTGAAATTTTTGAAACAGGTACTTTTAAAAAGTATTTAAAAAACGATATCATAATAGATATAGATCAACCTTTAACGCACATCCCCCTTTTACTTGATGGCAATATAAAAATACTTAGAGAAGACAAAAAAGGCAACGAGCTCCTAATTTATTTTCTGGAAGCTGGGGAAACATGTACCATGTCACTTACCTGTTGCATGGGAACTACAAAAAGTAAAATAAGGGCCGTAGCAGAAAAAGACTCTACTTTAATAATGATCCCCGTTCAAAAAATGCAAGACTGGCTCGACAATAATAGTAGTTGGAGAAATTTTATATTGGAAAGCTACCAAACACGGTTTACCGAAATGTTGGAAACTATCGACAACCTTGCCTTTATGAAAATGGATGAGCGGCTATATAAGCACTTAAAAGAAAAATCCAAGCTTCATGGCTCTAATACTATTATAGTTAAACACCTGGATATTGCTGAAGATTTGCATACCTCTCGGGTTGTTATTTCCAGACTTCTTAAACAGTTAGAAAATGACAAAAAGATCAAATTGAGCAGGAATAAAATTGAAATTTTATAATCTTAAGTAACAATTATTACAAAGCAAAGTTATTAAGCAATCTAACTTTGCACTAAACACTAAAACATGGAATCTATTTTAAACCCTTGGCCGTGGTATGTATCAGGCCCATTAATTTCTGTTGTTATGGCTTTACTGCTTTACTTCGGAAAAACTTTTGGTATGTCGTCCAATTTAAAAACATTATGCACCATTATGGGTGCAGATAAATATAGCCGTTTTTTTAAAACCAGCTGGAAAGAACAATCGTGGAATCTAACAGTTGTTGTGGGAGCTATAATTGGAGGCTTTATAGCCGTACAACTTTTATCTAACGACACTATAACCAATTTAAATCCGCAAACCATTACCGAACTTAAAGAAATGGGGTTCAAGAATTCTGGAGCAACATTAGTTCCGAGTGAAATGTATGGCTTAGAAGCCTTAAGTTCAGCAAAGGGGCTACTGCTTTTAATCGTTGGAGGCCTACTTGTAGGCTTTGGGACACGCTACGCTGCAGGTTGCACTTCTGGACATGCCATTACTGGTCTTAGTAGTTTACAAAAGCCTTCGCTTATAGCTGTAATTGGCTTTTTTATTGGAGGTCTTATCATGGCAAACTTTATTTTGCCATACATTTTTAAAACATCATAACAAGATGCTTTTTTATCAATTTAATAATACAGCAGGCATTAATCCATAAAAAACGACGAATGAAATATTTTAAATTTTTACTTGTAGGCATCTTTTTTGGTATCGTATTAGTTAAATCTGAAGCTGTATCATGGTATCGCATATATGAAATGTTTAGGTTTCAATCCTTTCATATGTACGGTATAATAGGTACAGCCATAGCTACTGGCATCTTGTTTCTTCAAATTTCCAAAAAAGGCTTTATTAAGAACCTTAAAGGAACTGACATTTTTGTCCCCAAAAAAGAAAAAGGGCTTTCTAGATATATTATTGGAGGTAGTATTTTTGGTCTGGGATGGGCATTAATAGGGGCTTGCCCTGGACCAATGTATATTTTGTTGGGCACAGGAGTTTACAGCATGGTTATCGTTATTCTAGCAGCTATTTTAGGTACGTTTATTTACGGTGTTTTAAAAGACAAACTACCACATTAAATGGACACAATTCATCTATTAGGTTATGCTGGAGCTCTTGTAGTTGGTCTTGTTTTGGGACTTATTGGTGGTGGAGGTTCGATTCTTACGGTTCCTTTATTGGTTTACCTATTAAACTACAACCCCATAACTGCAACAGCTTACTCCCTATTTGTAGTTGGATTCACCTCGTTGGTAGGAACTTTTCAAAAGCACAAAAAAGGTTTGGTAGACTTTAAAACTGGATTGGCCTTTTCGTTTCCATCCTTTATGGCTGTTTATTTATCGCGCAGGTATTTAGTTCCTAACATTCCAGATGTTTTATTACAATTAGAAGGTTTCGAACTAACCAAAGAGATGGTCATTATGGTATTTTTTGCCATTATTATGCTTTTAGCATCTTATTCGATGATTAAAAACAAAAAGAATACCGAAAAAACCGAAAAGAAACAACATTATTCAAAAACATTCGTCCAAGGCCTAACCATTGGTACAATTACTGGAATTATTGGTGCCGGTGGTGGTTTTCTTTATGTACCTGCCTTAGTACTATGGGCCAACATCCCAATGAAAAAAGCTGTTGGCACCTCTTTAATTATAGTTTCTATTAATTCCTTAATTGGCTTTACAGGAGACATTCAAACGCTACAAATAGAATGGGGGTTTTTACTTTTATTTACTTTAATGTCTATTGTCGGCATTATAATAGGTGTTTCTCTTTCTAAATTTATTAGTAGCAAAAAACTAAAAAAAGGCTTTGGTTTTTTTACCCTAATCATGGCCATATATATCATTTATAAAGAACTTTATATTTCGTAATGTTACAAAAGTAACACAAGGAACTTTTGAGGTTTCGTACCTTTAACTCTAATTTTAATTGTCTAACCGCCCTTAAAGGGATTATACGCCTTATAATTATCTAGTTTTCGCAAAAGCATAAAGACAGGTAACAGACATATTAAAACTTTAAAACAACGCATATAACACAATGAAAATAGAACAAATATATACAGGCTGCTTAGCACAAGGCGCTTATTATATAGAATCCAATGGTGAAGTAGCCATTATAGACCCATTACGGGAAACACAACAATACATAGACAAAGCTGCTAGTGAAAAAGCTAGAATTAAATACATTTTTGAAACCCATTTTCATGCCGATTTTGTATCGGGACATGTAGATTTAGCAAAAAAAACTGGGGCTACTATTATTTTTGGCCCTGGAGCTGAAACTAACTACGAAGCATATATCGCTAAAGATAACGAAGAATTTAAATTGGGAAACGTTACGATAAAAGTATTACACACTCCTGGTCACACATTAGAATCTGCTACGTATTTATTAATCGATGAAAATGGAAAAGATCATGCTATTTTTTCTGGAGACACACTGTTTTTAGGTGATGTTGGTCGTCCAGATCTCGCCATAAAATCGGATCTCACTAAAGAAGATTTGGCAGGTATGCTTTACGATTCCTTACGCAATAAAATTATACCATTACCTGATAATGTTATTGTATACCCAGCACATGGTGCTGGATCGGCCTGTGGAAAAAACTTAAGTAAAGAAACCGTGGGAATTCTAGGGGAACAAAAGCAAACTAATTATGCACTACGTGCCAATATGACCAAAGAAGAATTTGTTGAAGAAGTTCTTAGTGGTATCGCTCCCCCACCTCAATATTTTGCTAAAAATGCGATGATGAATAAGGTTGGTTACGATTCCTTTGATACTGTTTTGCAAAGAGGTGATGTAGCCTTAGCTCCTGAAGAATTCGAAGCTATTGCCAATCAGGAAAGTGCATTGGTCTTAGATGTTAGAACAGAAAAGGACTTTGTAAAAGGGCACATACCCAATGCTATCTTTATAGGTATTAACGGTGCCTTTGCTCCATGGGTAGGTGCTTTAATTACCGATTTAAAACAGCCCATTTTATTGGTTACTCCTGAAGGAAAAGAAAAAGAAACGGTTACACGTTTATCCCGTGTTGGTTACGACAATACTCTGGGGTATTTAAAAGGAGGCATTGATGCATGGAAAGCATCGGGAAGAGACATTGAGACCATACAGTCCATTCCTGCTGAAACTTTTGCTGAGCATTTTAAAGGTGATGCCGTAAATACTCTTGACGTTAGAAAAGATGGTGAATACAAATCAGAGCATTTAAAAGGCAACAATGTACAGCACCTAGCACTAGATTATATAAACGATAACATGAACACTATAGATAAGCACAAGACCTATTATTTACATTGCGCTGGTGGTTATCGTTCTGTAATAGCAGCATCTATACTAAAAGCCAGGGGCTTTAATAATTTAATAGATATTGCAGGTGGGTTTGCCGCTATTAAAAAAACAGATTTGCCTACAACCAACTATGTATGCCCAAGTACATTATAACCCTTATGATTAATAGCAATTCAAAACTAAACGCCTCCTCATAAATCAATGAGGAGGCGTTTTTAAATTTTATATGCTTTAACTACTTTTCCTTATACAATCTCAGCACTTAATCCAGCATCCAATAACATAGAACATCGTGGTTTTAAATCGTCGTAAACACCTGTCTTAACTATACATTTGCCTTTATAATGCACAATAATCGAACATTGTTCGGCTTGTTCTGCCGTGTGATCACAAACAGACATAAGCGTTTCAATAACATGATCGAAAGTATTGACATCATCATTATACAAAACAATCTCATTTTGGGTCACTACTTCTTCTTCCAACAATAACTCCTCTAATAACTCTTCTCTCGTACTCATAGCAATCTAATTGATTATCAAACAGTTTCTTATTTTATGCTAATTTAAAAATTTTAATGCAACCCAATTATTCCTTTGCAATTTTTCTTCAAATTTTAACAAATGAGCTTCGCAAGCTTCTTTAATCACTGGAATATCATCATCATAAAACCCACTTAAAAATAACAGCCCATTTTTATTTAAACATGCAACATAAGCGCTCATATCACTTAATAGGATATTACGGTTTATATTAGCAATAATGATATCGTACTTTTTACCTTTTAACACTGATGCATCACCTTCAATAACGGTAATATGTTTGCAGCTATTACGCTCTACATTTTCCACGCTATTTAAATAACACCAGTTATCATAATCTACTGCATCTACTGAAGTAGCTCCTCTTTTTTCGGTCAAAATAGCTAAAACCCCTGTGCCACATCCCATATCTAAAACCGATTTATTCGTAAAATCGTTTTTTAAAATATGCTGTATCATCATATGCGTGGTTTCGTGATGTCCTGTACCAAAACTCATTTTCGGTTCTATTACTATATCGTATTGTACAGCTACGCTTTCATGAAAAGGCGCCCGTACAGAACATATACCGTCTACCATAATGGGGGTAAAATTCTTTTCCCATTCGGAATTCCAGTTTACCTGTTCAATTTCATTAAAATTATACTCTATAGTAAATTCTGAAGAGTTTAATATTTGAATATCATTTAATATTGCATCGTTCCATTCTTCTTTTTGAATGTAGGCTGTAAGCCCTTCTTCTGTTTCCACAAAACTTTCAAAACCTGCATAACCTAACTCGGCAATCAATATTTCTGTTCCTGGTTGTAAAGGCGTAACCTTAAATTCATAACCAATGTAAACACTCATAATACTCTAAATATTAATTTATGATTATACCTTTTCAACTTAAAATTACCCAAATCAAAAAAGGTGCTATAGTTTTTTTATCTAACTATTTTAAACTCTTTTGGAGGTATTGCCCCCATTAAATGCTTCACAAAATAATCCCAACGGCGACGGGTCATATAATACGTATCTGCCCCATAACCATGCCTTTGATTAGGAAAAATAAGCAAGTCGAAATCCTTATTAGCCTTTATTAAGGCTTCTACCACTAAATATGTATTATATGGGGGTACATTATCATCCATATTGCCATGAGCTATTAGTAGTTTCCCTTTTAAGTTATCGACATAATATTGATTAGCCTGTTCTTTATAATTATCACCTTTCATTAGGCCAATATAACGTTCTCCCCAATCATCTTCATAATTACGATTATCGTGGTTACCCGATTGTGATACGCCTACTTTATAAAAATCGGGATATAATAAAAGAGCTGTTGTTGTTGCGTTTCCCCCTCCAGAGTGCCCCCATATACCAACTCGTTCTAAATCCATATAAGGATATTTTTGAGCTAATTGTTTTATCCCAACAATTTGATCCAACAATGTATTATCGGAAAGGCTACCATAATTCGCATCATGAAATGCCTTAGAGCGTCCCGGATTGTTTGTGCCATCTATTACAACAACAATAAAACCTAGTTCTGCCAATGCCTGATGATCTCCACGAGAAGGATAGAAGTTTCGCTTACCTACTCCTCCGCCTTGTGGTCCAGGGTAAATATAATTTACAACAGGATATTGCTTTTGCGTATCTAAGTACGTAGGGGTAAACATTAATCCGTAACAGTCCCAACGGCCATCCCTAGATTTCACTTTTATTGGCTTAGGAGGTTTCCATCCCATTGCTTCTAATCTTGAAATATCCTGAGTCTCGAGTGTTTTGATTAATTTACCCTTATTGCTGCGCAATACTGCAACATTTGGCACATTGGGTTGCGAAAAATTATCGACAAAATAACTGCCATTTGGTGCTAATGAAATATTATGGTTTCCATTTTCTGGTGTTAGTAATTCCAGATTCTTACCACTAAAATCAACACTATAAAAATAGGCAAAATAAGGATCTTGTCCCGCTTCCTTTCCTTGAGCCAAAAAATACAGTTTACGTTGCTCTTCATCTACTCTAAGCAATTGTGTAACCACAAAATCACCTTTGGTTATTTGATGCTTTAAAGCTCCCGTTGTAGCATCATACAAATATAAGTGCCCCCAGTTGTCTCGTTCTGAATACCATATAATTTCATTGCTGCTAGGCAAATAATGCCAATTGATCGTGCCTTGTCCTGATTCGTACTGGGTATCTACAATTTCGGAAAACACCTCACGAACCTCACCAGTCTGCGCATTGGCTATCCTGAACTTTTCAACTTTATGATCTCTTGAAGTCGACACAAAGGCCAATGTACTACTATCTGAGCTCCAGTCGTTATCATCAAAACTTCCTGAACACGAAATATCATCACATAAAGTACCTCTACGGGGATCAGAAGGTATGTTTAATCTAATTATTTTAGGCTCATCTACATTGATAATAACACGATGGATTTGTATTATTTTCTCATCGGATGGCAAGGGATATTTCCATGACTCTAATTCTGGTTCGCCAACAGTTGTCTTAACCAAATACATATCACTTACATGACGCTGATCCTGTTGAAACGTGGCGATCTTTTTAGAGTCTGGAGACCATAATACAATAGGCTTATCGCTTTTTCTCCAGCCAGCATTATCGGTAGCATAACCAAAGTTCTCAATACCATCGGTTGTTAATTGTATTTCCTCATCTGTGTTGATATGGCGCATCCACAAATTCCAATCTTTTATGAAAACAGATTTTGTACCATCTGGAGAAACAACTTCGTTACGAGCCGTTTTCCTATTAACTTCATTAATAGTATTGGACGCCAATAATTCCCGTAATGTTTCCGCTGATTTTTTCGACTTCTTCTTAGGATCTACCATAACGTAATTGGTTTCATTATTTTCCGTAACGCGATACCAAAAACGTCCATCTTCCAACCAGTTTGGAGAAACATAAGCATTGTCTACTAGCTTATAGGTATTATGTCCTAAAAACCTTGTGGCTTCCTTATAAGCATCACTACTTAATTCTTTCTGTCCAAAACAGGGTACAACAATTAAGGCAATTAATAGGCCTATTGCATTATACTTCATTACAACTTGTAATTTTATATTTTAGTGCTAAATAGCTTAGATAGCGTTCACTATAGCAAAGAAATCATCTGCATTTAATGAAGCACCTCCTATTAACCCACCATCAACATCTGCTTTAGAGAATATCTCCTGGGCATTATTAGGTTTCACACTTCCTCCATAGAGAATAGTCACCTCATCTGCAACCTCGTTACCGTATGTGTCTGCCAACGTTTTTCTTATAAATGCATGCATATCTTGTGCTTGTTCAGGACTTGCCGTTTCTCCTGTACCAATAGCCCATACTGGCTCGTATGCTAATACAATACTTTTAAATGCCTCTGCTTTTAAATGGAATAAGGCATTTTTAATCTGACTTTCCACAACGGCTTCATGGTTCCCTGATTTTCTATCAGCTAGCTCTTCCCCAAAACAGAATATAACACGCATGTTATTTGCTAAAGCTGCATCTACTTTTTTAGCAAGTAGTTCGTCTGTTTCATTAAAATACGCACGACGCTCACTATGTCCCAATATTACTGTTTCCACACCAATACTTTTAAGCATGGATGCACTAATTTCTCCAGTATAGGCTCCATTTTCTGCAAAGTGCATATTTTGTGCAATTACCTCTATATTAGATTCTTTTAAAGCCTTATTTGCTTGGTGTAAATTAGTAAAAGTAGGTGCTACCATTACTTCTGCATTTGAAGTTTTCTCCTTAGCCTTTAATGCTTCAATCAATGATTCTGTTTGTGATAAATCATTGTTCATCTTCCAGTTTCCTGCTACAATTTGTTTTCTCATTTTAATAATACTTTAATTCTTTTATCGTTTGGTTTTATGGCATTAAATAATTTAATACGTCCTTTTTTATCTACAACCATGTATCTAGGAATCCATGACAAGTTGGCAAATTCTCCAAAAGTCCCTTCTCTACCCGATAACATATAGTAGTGCTCTCCTTTTACATTATATTTCTCGATTCCTTTTTTCCAAGCTTCTTGCCCCCTATCCAATGACAGGAATACATAGGCTATGTCTTTATATCTTTCCTGGATTGTTCTTAAATCGGGCATGCTCTTAATACAATCGCTGCACCATGAGGCCCACACATCGATTAATATAGTATTATCCTTATTCTTTTCTAAAATCCCTCTTAAAGTAATTTGATCGCCGTCAAGTGTCTCAAAAACATCATTTAAAGCTGCTTCCGAAAACTGTGTTGGCTCACTATTTGTGCAATTAAAAAAACTAATCAATAAAACAAAAGTGTAACATATCTTTTTCATAAAGGTCACTGCAATTTTACTTTAGGGTCTAACCAGACATAAATTAAGTCCACAAAAATATTAATAATAATAAACAATAAGGCAATAATAAGCACGGAACCCATAATTACGGGTAAATCTAAAGTATTTAATGCATTGACAATTTCTTTCCCTAGTCCGTTCCACCCAAAAACATACTCTACAAATACAGCCCCAGCCAACATGGATGCAAACCACCCGGAAATGGCTGTTACCACTGGGTTCAGAGCATTTTTTACCGCATGGTGTTTAATTATTTGAAATTCACTTAAGCCTTTAGCTCTCGCTGTACGTATGTAATCTTGATTGAATACTTCTAATAGAGAATTACGCATTAACTGTATTACTACAGCCAATGGACGGATTCCCAGTACTATGGACGGAAGTATTAAATTCTTCCATCGTATGTGCATGGCTTCTCCAAAATCATCAAGTTCATACAAACTTCCCGTCATTTCCAAATTTGTATACTCATGTAATATGTAACCAAAAAACCACGCAAACAAAATAGCACTAAAAAATGAAGGCACACTCATACCAAACGTACTAAATATTTGTATGGTTTTATCAAGCCAATGATCTTTGTAAAGTGCAGATATTACCCCCAAAATTATTCCTAAAAACAACGCAATAACAATAGCTGTAAATGCTAAAACAAAAGTATTTGGTAATGTTTCTGCCAGTACCTGACTCACTTTTTTCCCTTGTTTGGTAAACGATTCCCTTAAATAGGGATACTTCACAACAACTGTTACCGTTCCTACAGAAAACAATTGGAAAGCAATGTATTTACCCTTACTTAAAAAAGTATAATCTTCACTGTTTTGCGAATGGAATGAAACAGGAGATAAATCATTTAAATAATATAAGTACTGTGTTTTTAGTGGCTTATCAAAACCGTATTTTTTTTTAATGGTAGCTAGCTGCTCACTATCTTCATTTTGTCCGAGCATCATTTGCGCTGGATCACCAGGAAGCACATTAAACAAAAAGAATATAACAGTAATTACCCCAATTAATGTGAGTAAAGCATAAGTTATTTTATTAAGTATATAGCTCAATAGTAGTCTGTTAATTTATGGCTAAAACTTTAAATCGTCTACATCGTTCCAATGCACTTTTTGCTTAATAGTTCCTTTATCCAATTCTAAAATACCAGGATTGGAACGCACTACCGTTTTAAGCGCTTTTTCATCGCATAAATAAAAATCGAAATCTATATTATAAGCTTCTTTAATACGTCGCTTGGCATCTTCTCCAGAGGCAGTCAAGCCAATAATTTTATAGCCATGTTTAATGGCTTTATCCTGAAGTGCTTTTAAACGCCTTGCACCGTCACTTTCAATTTTTTCCAAACTATAAGATACAACAACTATTAAGTTATCTTCATTTAAATACTGTTCGGTTAAATCTTCGTCTTCACTTTCTATGGAAAAATCATAAATGGATGGCTGGTAACCTTCCTCAACCACTTTGCTGTCAACACTAACAAACTCACCTTCAATATCTGGATAGTCTCCATTTGTGGTAATTATCTTCTCTTCTCCATTAACATTAAACTTCCAATAAAATTCCTGAACAGGTTTAGGAGCATCCTCTGGTATACGCATTCCTTCCTGAATGTTGGCTCCTACCTTATAAGCCCTAAAATCTACCGCAGGCAAATGCATAAGCACGTGGTAACCAAACCATAAACTAAAAACAAAGCTTAACAATGCCAATACTGTATTTGCCAATCTACCAAACAAAGGTTGGACATACTTAACCCCATAAAACAGGATGAGTATTAAAAACAATAACACCACATCTTTAGTAAAGCTCTCCCATGGTGTGAGTTTTAAGGCATCTCCAAAACAACCACAATCCTTTACTTTATCAAAATAAGCAGAATAGAACGTTAAAAATGTAAAAAATACGATCATACCCAATAAGCTCCAAACCGTAAACTTTGGTTTATACCCTATAAGCAAGAACACACCAAGAACAACCTCAAAAACCACGACCAATACAGAAATCATTAAGGCATAAGGCTCTAAAAAGGGTATATTAAGGACATCAACACTAAAATACTCTTGTAATTTATATGAAAATCCCAAGGGGTCATTTAGTTTTATTAAACCTGAAATGATGAATAATACGCCTACTAATATTCTACTTATTGTTACTAATGCTTTCATAATTTTGTCATTCCAGACTTCTCAGGAATCTTTTTAATTGAAATTTAAATTATTTAATATGAATCCTGTGCTTACAGGAATAAAACTAATTCTCATCACTTAAATGGATCATTGCAAAAACAGCATAATTAATCATATCCTGATAGTTAGCATCAATACCCTCGCTTACCAATGTTTTACCTGCATTGTTTTCAATCTGTTTAACACGTAACAACTTTTGCAAAATTAAATCGGTTAAGCTGCTTACGCGCATATCCCTCCAGGCTTCTCCATAATCATGATTTTTATTTTCCATAAGCTGCTTTGTAATCGTGATCTTTTCCTCATACAGCTTAGTTGCTTCCTCGGTTGTCAAATCGGGTTGTTCCACAACTCCTTTTTCTAACTGAATGAGGGCCATTATACAGTAATTAATAATACCTATAAACTCACTAACCTCACCTTCGTCAACTTTCCTTACATCATTTTGCTGAAGGCTTCTTATACGTTGGGCTTTGATAAAAATCTGATCGGTAAGGGACGGCAAGCGTAAAATTCGCCAGGCGCTTCCGTAATCTGTCATCTTTTTCACAAATAGGCTCTTGCAGGTGTCTATAACTGCATCGTATTGTTTTGAAGTATCTTGCATAGATAAAATTGAATTTTGCGTAAATTTCGCTTAAATAGTTTAAAGATCAAAAGTTTCATCCAACTTAAAGTTGAAACCTGTAAATCCAAGGTTCTTTTAGATAATAATACCAGTAATTACGTTAACTTTGGATGCTTATAAATAATAGTTCAAAACTTTGTTATGACCATAAATTGCAAAGGACAACTCGTCGATCTATCTAGTCCAAAGGTAATGGGCATTTTAAATATTACACCAGATTCCTTTTATGACGGTGGTATGCATAAAGATGAGCCTGGTATTTTAAAGCATGTAGAACGTATGCTTAATGAAGGAGCTACCTTTATTGACGTAGGCGCTTACAGCTCGCGCCCCAATGCAGATCATGTTAGTGAAACAGAAGAATTACAGCGCATTGTCCCCATCGTTAATTTAATTTTAAAGGAATTTCCTAATGCCCTGCTTTCTATCGACACATTTAGAAGTGAAGTAGCTAAACAATGTATTGCTTCTGGTGCTGCTTTGATTAACGATATTTCGGCCGGACAATTAGATGCCAATATGCTTTCTACTATTGCATCGTTACAGGTTCCCTACATTATGATGCATATGAGAGGGACTCCGCAAACAATGCAATCCCATACGGATTATAAAGATCTTGTAAAAGATATTCTATTCTATTTTTCTGAACGTATTGCCCAAACTAAAGCAATGGGCATTATAGATATTATTGTTGATCCTGGTTTTGGGTTTTCTAAAACTTTGGAGCAAAACTACCAGATCTTAAACCATTTGGAACTATTTAATATGGTCGAAAAGCCATTACTAATTGGCCTTTCTAGAAAATCCATGATCTACAAAGCCCTCGAAACAGATGCTAAAGAGGCTCTTAATGGTACTTCGGTCTTAAATACAATTGCTCTCCAAAAGGGCGCGTCAATTTTACGTGTCCATGACGTAAAAGAAGCTGTGGAATGTATTAAGTTAGTTGAGAAGTTAGAAGTTAGAAGTTAGAAGTTAGAAGTTATGAAATATATTCTTTTAGTAACCACTTTATTACTTATATGGTCCTGTGGAGAAGAAAAAGTAGTTCAATTACCAGAGATAAACCATTCTAAAATCAATGAAATAACTGATGTTTCGGCAGCCTATATATTTTATGACACAACAAGGCCAGACAGTGTTGAGCTAAACAGGAAAAACTTGATTAGCACAACCAATTGGCTTGTTAATGTAGACAAACGCCTTACTTTAAAACAAGCAATTCCCAAAATTATATTGCTCCAAGAGAAAAAGCGCGATGCTAAATTCCATAAAAACGAAAAGTCCAAAAACTACTATACCTGTAACAATGCTAGTTTAAAAAACCTTGGATTTATTGAGTTTACCAATATTTTCTATTTTCCTGAGTTTCCCGAACATTCAGATTTAACGGAAAACAAAGCTGCTATAGCTGTTAATTTCAATAATGACGGAAGTATTATTATCATAAACCCTTCTGATAAGCCTGCGGTAAAAAAAACAACAGCAGAAGATTTATTAAATAACCTCAAGTTGTTAGATATATCTGAAAATAACATCTACTTACACTTCCATGAAGACTTGACTTTTCAGGACTATATAAGCTACAAATCCCTACTTTTAAAAAACAATTTAAAGTTACTTAAAATATCAAATCAAGAGTTTCTATATAATTAGCTATATTTTCATAAATTTACCAAAACCCATATTTATTGGAAATCTTTAACGACCTTTTAAAATTCACCATTATAGACATCATTGATGTTATTCTAGTAGCCTTACTCCTGTATTATATTTACAAATTAGTAAAGGGCACTGTTGCCATTAATATCTTTTTAGGCATCATTATTATCTATTTAGTATGGCGACTTACCGATTTCCTTAATATGGAATTACTTACTGGTATTTTTGGTGGATTTATGAAAGTGGGAATTATTGCCTTGATCGTTGTTTTTCAGCCCGAAATACGCAAGTTCCTACTCATGGTTGGCTCAACAAACTTTAATCGTCGTGGTAAATTTTTCAAACAACTAAAATTTTTAAAAACTGAAACCAGCGATAAAACCGATGTAGACGCCATTGTTTCTGCCTGTAACAAAATGGCCATGTCTAAAACAGGGGCTTTAATCGTTATTGAACGCAATAACAATTTGGACTTTTTAACATCTACTGGTGATGAGATGAACATTAAAGTAACACAACCTATCATTGAAAGTATTTTTTTTAAAAATAGCCCTTTACACGATGGGGCTATTATAGTAAGTAACAACATCGTTAAAGCTACGCGTGTTATATTACCGGTAAACAATGAAAAAAGTATTCCGCAACGTTTCGGATTACGTCACAGGGCAGCTATTGGTGTTACTGAAAAGACAGATGCCCTGGCATTGGTTGTTAGTGAAGAAACAGGCCATACCTCTTATTTTAAAGATGGTGAATTTATTGTCTTTAATGACACTCAAGAATTAATAAAAATGATAAAAAGCGATCTCGTTTAGGCCACTCCTTCTTTTAAAAACTGTACTTCGTATAAATTTTTATAATAGCCATTATCCTTTTTAAGCAACTCCTCATGTGTTCCCTGCTCAACAATTTCCCCATGGTCCATCACAATAATTTTATCTGCTTTCTTAATAGTTGCCAATCGGTGCGCAATAACAATAGATGTTCTCCCTTTGGTAATTCTATCGGTTGCATTCTGGATGAGTTGCTCTGAATACGAATCGACCGATGATGTTGCTTCATCTAAAATCAAAATACTTGGATTGGTTACATAAGCCCTAAGGAATGAAATTAGCTGACGTTGTCCTGAGGACAACATAACACCGCGTTCTTTTACATTATAATGGTAACCATTGGGTAAACTCATTATAAACTCATGGATTCCTATATCTTTGGCTGCTTGTTGCACTTCTGCTTCGGTAATCTCTGGATGGTTTAAGGTAATATTATTCAAAATAGTATCAGCAAATAAAAACACATCTTGTAACACCACTGCAATTTGGGTTCTTAACGATGCCAACGTCACATCTTTAATATTAATCCCATCTATAGCTATGACTCCTTCGTTAATGTCGTAAAAACGGTTCAACAAATTAATAACAGTAGATTTTCCAGCTCCAGTAGCACCAACGATGGCGACTGTATCCCCCGCTTTTACATTAAAAGAAACACCTTTAAGCACGGGCTCTTCTTTAACATAACTAAAGTGTACATTTTTAAATGCAATAGCTCCTTTAAAGTGCTCAGCTACATAAGTACCCGTATCATCAATCTGCGAAGTCGTATCCAACACTTTAAACACTCTATTAGCAGCTACCATACCCATTTGCAGTGTATTGAATTTATCGGCTATTTGGCGTAATGGCCTAAATAGCATTGGAATAAACATAATGAATGCGATTAAAACCCCTTTAGACACCGTGCCTTCCAAAACCACATTTAAACCACCGTACCAAGCCACCATACCTATTGTTATTGAAGCAGACAGATCGGCCAACGGGAAAAATATCGAGTTATACCAAACTGTTTTTAACCATCCTTTTTTATGACGCTCGTTTATGGATTTAAATTTTTGATATTCTATATCCTCGCGTGTAAACAGCTGTAATATCTTCATTCCAGTTAAACGCTCTTGAACAAAAGAATTTAAATTTGACACTTCATTTCGAACTTCCTCAAAGGCTTTTTTCATATATTTTTGAAAAACCCTTGTAGCATAAAGCAATAAAGGCAACATTGCCAAAACAATCAAGCTCAATCGCCAGTTAATAAACACCATACTACCAAATACTACAACCATGGTTAAAAGATCCCTAAAAATCATGAACAAGCCTTCTCCAAAAATATCTGCTATACGCTGCATATCGGTTACTGCCCTTGTTATCAATACACCTACTGATGAATTATCATAATATTTCATTTTAAAACGTAACAGGTGCCTAAAGAGTTTTACACGTACATCCATGACCAAATTTTGTCCCAACCAAGCTGCATAAAAAATAAATGTTAGCTGAAACAGCGTTTGTAAAATCAATACACCAAGCATAATTAAAACGTACTGCAAAAAGTCCTTGGCTTCATGTTTAGCGATACTATCATCTATAGCATGTTTTGTTATATAAGGCGTTGCTGCACTAAAAGCCGCCAATAAAATCACTAAAATAAGTAAGCCAAAAAACACCCCTTTATACGGCTTGATGTATACAAAAAGCCGTTTAAACAGTTTAAAGTCGAAAATATTCTCCTTTTTTGAATTACTTTTCATCTGCTTAATTTTTAGTTACTATTTCTTTAGGATATTCTACCTGTGTTAAATACAATGCATGTCCAGGAACCGAAAAACCTGCATTACCCCTATCCTTGGACTTTATTATTTCATGTAAATCTTCAACATCAATTTTTCCTATCCCAATATTTATTAATGTTCCAACAATAGCCCTAACCATATTACGCAAGAATCTATCTGCCTTTATTTCAAAATGAAGTTCGTCATCTTTAAACGACCATAAAGCTTTCATTATTTCACAATGATACGTCTTTACATCGGTATTACTCTTCGAAAAGCATTGAAAATCTCTATATTGGAATAGAATTTTTGCTGCGTCGTTCATTCTATCAACATCGAGGTTCTGTTTTACATAAAACGTATTATTAAATGTAAAAGCATTCTTTCTTAAGGTTATTCGATATAAATAAGATCGGCTCACTGCATCAAAACGGGCATGGGCTTCTGTATTGACTCCAAAAACATCGTATATAACAATATCCTTGGGCAAAAAGGAGTTTAACTTATAGATTAACTGATCTGCATTGAAACTAACTTCGGTATCAAAATGCGCATACATTTGAAGTGCATGCACGCCCGCATCTGTTCGCCCTGCACCTACAATAGCAATTTCTTCTCTTAACAAAGTAGTCAAGGCTTTTTCAATGACTTCCTGAACCGATATAGATTTGGGCTGATTTTGCCAACCGTGATAGGCTTTGCCATTATACGAAAGTTCAATAAAATACCTCAATCTATTTTAATACTTTTGTGAAGGGACAAAGATAGCTAGTTTTGTCTTTCCTGCTAACCTATAATTCTTAATTATATATTAAAAGATTGCCCTAACAACGCTTTATGACAACGATATTACTTCTCTCCGATACACATGGTTACATAGATGACGCTATTTTAAAATATGTAAAAGATGTAGATGAAGTATGGCATGCTGGCGATATTGGTGATTTAAAGGTAACCGACGCCATAAAGAACCTTAAACCAATAAGAGCTGTTTATGGGAACATTGATGATTCTAAAATACGATTGGAATTTCCCGAACACAACCGTTTTTTATGCGAAGATGTTGATGTATGGATTACCCATATTGGAGGCTATCCAAAGGCCTACAACACAAGGATTAGAGAAACCATAAAAGCCAATCCGCCCAGGCTATTTATATGTGGGCACTCGCACATATTAAAAGTTATGCCAGATGCTTCTCTTAATTTATTGCATATGAATCCCGGTGCTGTGGGAAAACATGGTTTTCATAAAACACGTACCATGCTACGCTTTACTATCGACGGCAGTAAAATAGAAAATTTGGAAGTCATAGAATTCAACAAACGTTAATCCTCCATGGTATTGCCGCATAAAACTAAAAAACCCAAAGCTTAGCCTTGGGTTTTAACGCACTAATACTACTAAGATGTTAGGTTTATCGCAATCGATCTACTGATTTTACAAGATCTTCATCCTTCTTAATGGCCTTGTTGGCTAGTACCAACAACACGATAGAAATAATAGGAAGAAGCATCCCAATACCCTTCTCGGAAACATACGTCTCTCCAGATAAATTTAGAGATTGATACACAAAAAATCCTAGTAAAATAAAGTTTAATATGATGTTAAGGCGTCCCAACATAAATTGAGACTTCCTATTCTTATACATAAAAACAGCAATTAAAGACAAAATAGCCGAACCCAAGAACAAACTTAAGTAAGCAATCTTGTCTACAGCGAAAATAGACACCCCTTCTTTTGTAACCCATAATTGGAATACAAAAATCAAGCCTGCCGACACACCAGCTGCCAACAAAAGATATATGGTTTGTTTACGCTGTAACATATATATTTTTAACTGAAACGCAAAAATAACAGTTTCTTTTCTAAAATTAGCTGTTAAAATTAAAATAAAGTTGTATAATTGCAGTAATAATTCTCAACAACCGCAATAACAGGTTGTTAATTCTTCAGATTAAAATCATTTTTTTTAGAAAACTCAAAAATTTATATTTTAAAATAAATATTCAACTGAACATCAATGTTTGAAATTTCACAATTAAAAGAAAAAAAACTCACTGAACTACAGGAGATTGCAAAAAAATTGAACGTTTCCAAATACCGTTCTTTAAAAAAATTGGATTTAGTATACCAAATATTAGATCAACAAGCGGCTAATCCGAAAGCCGTTACCGAGGCTGTTAATCCAACACAACCAAAAGAAAAAACATCGGAAAAAGTAGAAAAGGCCGTAAAGAAAGAGCCAAGAAAGCCGAGGCAACGCGTACAAAAGCCTGTAAAAAATACGCCAGCCAAGCGTAAAGAAAAACCTGAAGCTGTTGAAAAGAAAACAGAAGAGGTCAAAGTCGCTCCCAAAGCACCCCAACCTCCTCAACAGAAAAAAGAGCAGCAGGCAGATAATGTTAAAAACGCTAAACCTCAGCAAAGTGAAAAGCCTAAAGAAGGGCAACCAAAGCAACATCAAAAACGCGAACATAACCAACCCAAGCATCAAAATAAAAATCAAAAAAACAGTAATACCGATAATGGCAACAAAGATAACAGGAACCGTTATCGAGAACCAGATTACGAATTTGATGCTATTATTGAAAGTGAAGGTGTGTTAGACATAATGCAAGATGGTTATGGCTTTTTAAGATCATCCGACTACAACTATTTGTCATCACCAGACGATATTTATGTGTCTCAGTCACAAATAAGGTTATTCGGACTAAAAACTGGTGATACGGTTTTAGGACATGTTAGACCCCCTAAGGAAGGTGAAAAATATTTTCCGTTAATTAAGGTTAGTAAGATCAATGGCCAGAGCCCAAATGTTGTACGGGATCGTGTGTCTTTTGAGCATTTAACCCCTTTGTTCCCTCAGGAAAAATTTAAGCTTGCAGAGAGACAAAGTACTATTTCTACAAGAATCATGGATTTGTTCTCTCCTATTGGAAAAGGACAACGTGGCATGATTGTATCACAACCAAAAACAGGTAAAACAATGCTACTAAAGGATGTTGCAAATGCAATTGCTGCAAACCATCCAGAAGTTTACCAAATGATCCTATTAATTGATGAACGTCCAGAAGAAGTTACCGATATGCAGCGTAATGTACGTGGCGAAGTAATTGCTTCAACTTTTGACAAAGAAGCTCATGAGCATGTAAAAATCGCTAATATTGTCCTTGAAAAAGCGAAACGCTTGGTAGAATGCGGACATGACGTTGTTATTTTATTAGACTCTATTACACGTTTAGCAAGAGCTTATAATACCGTACAGCCCGCTTCTGGAAAAATATTAAGTGGTGGTGTAGATGCTAATGCACTTCACAAACCTAAACGTTTCTTCGGTGCTGCCCGAAATATTGAAAATGGAGGTTCCTTAACTATCATTGCTACTGCACTTACCGAAACAGGTTCTAAAATGGACGAGGTAATCTTTGAAGAGTTTAAGGGAACAGGAAATATGGAATTACAATTAGATCGAAAAATATCCAATCGTCGAATTTTCCCTGCTATCGATCTCACCTCTTCCAGTACCCGTCGTGACGATTTATTACTTGACGACAACACTATACAGCGTATGTGGGTAATGCGCAAGTATCTAGCCGACATGAACCCTGTGGAGGCTATGGAGTTTATCAACGAACGTTTTAAGCAAACCAGAAACAACGAAGAGTTTTTAATATCTATGAACGGTTAAACAAAACTTTTTTTAATACTTAAAAAAGGCTTACATATCTAAAATGACATGTAAGCCTTTTTATTTTGGGCATATTTAACATCTTGTTTGATTAAAATTGTTAAGGGGCAAGGCTAATTAAATTTAAATATCGATTTGTGTTAACCTAAAAAGAAAAAATTATTCATTCTTGACACCTTTACAACAATCTTTTGTTTTAAAAATTAAACTTTAAAAACAAAAGTCAAATCAAAGTCTCGGTTACCTTTTTAGGTCATTTTAAAACAAGATAACCGAATTATACAAAAGGAGCATTATCAGATTTATATTTCAACATTTAAAGCATTTATGATAGTGCTTCCTCCCAGGCTTTGCTAAAAACCACCTTCATATCCAGCATAATTAAAATTTAAGGCTTTATAGCGCGCAATTAAATTAGGTAAGCGCCTTTTAAAGTCATCCCAGTCACGCAATTCTTGGGGTGTCCAAATAACTTCAGACAAAGCGGTCATTCTCGGCAAGACCATATATTCTAAATAATCTTCGGTCCCGATATACTCCGTCCATACATTGCCTTGTGCCCCTAAAATATAGTTTTGCTCCACTTCTGTTAATTCACTTGGACTTGGGTTATAGGCATAAACATCCTTTACCGTGGTCAACCCTCCTATTGCTAAGGGTTCATTATCTTTATCTTCGTGCTGATAGTGGTCAAAATAACAGGAATGCGAAGGTGTCATAATAACATTATGACGTTGCTTTGCCGCTTCAATACCTCCCTTTTCCCCTCTCCAAGACATCACTGTGGCATTTGGAGCCAACCCGCCTTCCAGGATTTCATCCCATCCAATAATTTTCTTCCCTTTGGAATTTATAAAACGTTCCATTCTTTGGATAAAATAACTTTGTAGCTCGTGTTCGTCTTTTAAACTTAGATTCTTTATTCTATGTTGGCATTTTGGACAACACTTCCAGTTTTCTTTAGGGCATTCGTCCCCTCCTATATGAATATATGTCGATGGAAATAGCGCCATAACCTCAGATAAAACATCTTCTAAGAACGTAAACGTTTCCTCTTTTCCTGCACAATACACATCTTTTATTATGCCCCAGGTTTCATATACCACCTTAGGAGTTCCAGCTTTTTGAAGTGCCTTGCTTTTTTCGGATAGCATGCTGTAGTTTTTATCGGTAGGTTCTTCAGGAAAACAACTTAAATAGGGATAAGCCGCAATAGCTGCTCCACTATGTCCTGGCATTTCAATTTCTGGAATCACCGTAATATGTTTACTTGCCGCATATTCAACAACCTCTTTCACTTCCTCTTGAGTATAATAACCTCCGTATTTTTTTTGATCGTTACCTGTTCCCGGGCTATGGCCTATGATGGTACCGTTCCTCCAGCCCCCAACTTCGGTTAGTTTAGGATATTTTTTTATTTCTATTCGCCACCCCTGATCTTCCGTTAAATGCCAATGGAAAGTGTTCATTTTATGCATGGCGATTAAATCGATATACTTTTTAATATAGGTCACTGGAAAAAAATGACGTGCCACATCCAAATGCATTCCTCTATAATTGTATCTAGGGCTATCTTCAATATGAATTGCAGGTATAGTAAGCTCTCCTTCTAAAACACCTTTCTTTTCTATTACTGTAGGCATTAACTGTTTTAAGGTTTGGATACCATAAAAAATTCCAGTAGGCGATTTTCCGGATATCACAACCTTATCATACTCCACAAACAATTCATAACCTTCATTATTAGAAACTTTATCATCTAATTTTAAAATTATATTGCCTTTATTTCTTTTTGAATATATTGGTACTTCCTTTCCAATAGCCAAACCTAAAATTTCAGATAAATACCCTGCCTCATTTTTTAAGGTCTCATCACAATTAATTTCTGTTTTTTCATCAACTAAAAATTTTCCTTTTAAAATTTCTAGAGATTTTGGTTTAGGTATTATCTGGTAATCACTTTCTAAATTAATAACTTCAGCATATTTATTAGTGCATGAAAATATTAAAAGACATAATAATAGGAGTGCCAATAATTGATTCTTCATTTTTATTTTTTTTTAATAGCAAATAGTTTAAAAGCATCCAAGAACATTGCTACTTGGATGCTTTCCATAATTAACAATAACACTTATTAGTACCCTGGATTTTGGTTTAAACTAGGGTTTTTATCTATTTCACTTTGTGGAATAGGTAATTTAAAATTACTCTCTGGAAAAGTTTGCGTTCTACCCTTAACTTCAAAAACACTATAAGTTAAATATTGAGGATCAAATAACTGCGGTTCATCTGCTTTAGAAGGTGCTCCTGCAGTTCGTTCAATTTTAATTCCATGAGGCACAAAACCATCTAAAACATCTTTTGCTATTCCCCAACGAAGTAAGTCCCAGTATCTATGATTCTCAAAAACAAGTTCAATTTTTCGTTCATGACGAATACGATCCCTCATTTGCTCTTTTGTTAAACCCGATGGAATATTTGGCATTCCGGCTCTTTGACGAATTTGATTTAAAGCATTATATACTTTAGCTATAGGCCCTTCGGCTTCGTTGGCTGCCTCTGCATAAATTAACAATACTTCTGCATAGCGAATTTCCTGCCAACTGCTCACACTTCTACCGCTTTGAGGACTAAAACCATCTTTCGGGTTGGCAAATTTTTTCACTAAATAACCTGTTATCGAGGCTGCACCATGAAACTTACCAGGATCTCCAGGTCCCTCATTACCATTATTCCATTCCATATCTATAAAAGGCTCACCTTTTGAAGGAGCTATTTCCGAAAACTCACTCCCATGATAAAATATTGAAGCATAGAATCTAGGATCTCTATTCGCATAAGGATTGGAAGCATCATAACCTGAACCTAAATCTGTGATATAAAGACCATTATCCATCTCGTAATCGTCTACCAGTTCCTGTGTCGGGTCTGTTTGGCCTCCCCAATCACTTCTCCATCTTACAGGGAAGTTGTACAATCCAAAAGATTGTCCTACTAATGGTGGCAACGTTTGTTTTTCAAAAATGGTTTCAACATTATTACCTTCTGAAAGGAACAAGTCTCTATAATTATCATAAAGCACCAAACCATTATTGTCTGATCCCGTAATTAACTGGTCTGCAAGAGAAGCCGCTTCGGACCATTTTTCGGCATATAATGCAGTTCTAGCAGCTAATGCTATAGCTGCTTGTTTACTTATTTTTGAAGACCCAACGTCGGATAAATTTGGTAAAGATGAAGTAATCTCTTTTAATTCACTTATAACAAAATCATAAATTTCGCTACGGGATGTTTGGGAAACAGACAAATCATCTTCAATGGTCTGCACCTTTGCTATTAGAGGAATATCTCCATAACGTCTGGTTAGATCAAAATAAGAGAATGCCCTTATATAACGGGCCTGTGCAACAGCATTGGCCTTAAATGCATCACCTAAAGGAGAGGCCTCCATGCCTTCTATAATTTCATTGGTTTGCCGGATTGTTCTATAAGCGGAATCCCAAAGGCCAAGCCCCCCTGAGTTTGTAGGCGTTATTCCTCCCTTAATGACTACCGTATTGTTTTGAACCCAGCCACTTTTGGCCCGTGCTTCATCTGTAATGGATGCTAACATACAAGGAAATTGTCCATAACCAGCAGATCCATGAATTCCAAAAGGAAGTCTCCCCATGGTGTTATTAATATATGCTTGGGCTAAAGCCTCATCATTATAAACATCCGATGAACTAATTTGATCCAAGGGTGTTCTATCCAAGAAATCTTTGTCACATGCTGTTAATCCTAGAATGATAAACAGTGAATAAATTATTTTTTTCATATCTACTTTTTTTGATTGTTAAAATCCAATATTAACCCCTAGTGTCAAGGTTTTGGTCTGCGGATAAAAAGGGTTTGATCCAGAAGGTCCTTCAGGATCTCTCCAGCCAAGATTAGAAATTGTTAAAATATTGGTAGCCGATCCATAAATTCTTAAGCTACTAATACCTAATTGTTCTAGTGTTTTTTTAGCCTGATCGAAATTATAACCAATTTCCAAGTTTCTAAGCCTGCAGTAAGTGACTTCTTTTACCCAGAAATCTGAAGTTTGACTGTTATTCGTAGAGGCATCTCCCGAACTCAATCTAGGGTATTTGGCATCTTCGTTTCCTGGACGCCAAGAGTCTATGTACTCCCTTATGGAATTACCATCCCTTTCGAAAGGAATTGAGAAAAGATATCTTGAAAAATTGCTTGCTCCTTGAAAGTTAGCCGTTAGATCAAAGCCTTTGTAATCTAAAGCAATGTTTAATCCAAACAATAAATTAGGATTCCCACTGGAACCTATAATAGCACGATCATCTGAATTTATCTGGCCATCGGGTTGTCCAGTTAAATTACCGTTGGCATCGCGTCCATTTATATCCTTGTATTTAATATCTCCAGGGGCTAAGCTATTGTGGATTGCCTGCGAGAACTGTGTAGGGGCATTGTTTATTTCTTCCTGGGTTTGAAACAACCCATCTGAAAGATAACCAGTCCTTAAGCCAAGTTCCCTTCCAGTTTGTGCAATTGACGGCAACACACCATCGGCCTCAGCAAGCTGTATAGCTTCATTTTTAAACCAACTGGTATTGGCATCAACAGATACATGGAAATCTCCAAAGTTTTGGTTGTATTTTACCATCGCTTCCCCCCCCCAACTATCAACTATACCATAATTTACGTCTGGTAAACTAGCGCCAAATGTTCCTGGTACAATTTCATTGTTAGGTCTTAAAATATCTTCCGTTCTTTTATTAAAATAATCGAACTCAAAACCTAGTCTGCCATCCAAGACATCAAATTCAAGGCCTAAATCCAGGGTTGTTGCCGTTTCCCAAGTTATATTTGGGTTTGCAATTCCAGAACTACCAATCCCTTGTTGAAATGCATTGTCTGCAACATAACCTCCATTAAATCCAAATAGCGAGAGGAATTGGTAAGCAGGAACCCTATCGTTACCAACTTGTCCCCATGACCCCCTAAGCTTAATATTGTCAATAACGTGAACATTTTCCATGAATTTCTCTTCAGATAATCGCCATCCTACAGAAAATGCAGGAAACACCCCGGTTCGACTTTCAGTTGGAAAATTAAAGGATTGATCTACACGTAAGTTGGCCTGAAACAGGTAGCGACTATCATAGTTATATTCCACACGTCCAATATAACCTCTTCTAGCGGTTTCTATTGTTACACCATCATTAGACCATAGATCCGTTCCTCCAGCGAATAGTTCTGGAATTGATGCAGAAATAAAGTTATCCCTAAAAGCATCCAAAGAATTCTCTGTTGATTCTATTTGTTCAAAAAGTGCTAGAGCCCCTATTTTATGTTTCCCAAATGTATGATCGTACCTTAAGCTAAGCTGTAGTGTTTGCTGATCATTTAATTCTCTGGATTCTGACAAACTTATTGAAGAAAACCCTCCAGATATTTCATCATAACCTCCCGTAGCGCCATTATATTCATACTGCGTAAAAGGTTTTTTGAATATTTTATTTTTATTGAATGTCAAGTCGTATGAAAATAATGCTGAAGCTACTAGCCCCTCTATACCTGGAACTTTATATTTTAAGCTTATATTACTTTGAATAATATTAGAGCGGGTTGTATTGGTACCGCTTCTTTCGGCATGTCCCAATGGACTACCTCCCAGACCATTGGTTGCTATAGCCCCTGGACCTACTTCGTTATCCAATAATGGGTTAAGGTAAGGTTTTCCTATGAGAGCTCCTTGATAAATGGAATTAAGCCCTGCTGGAGAGTCTGAACGGTTCTGTATTCTTCCTGATAGATCCAATCTCAAATCCAAACGATCGGATAACTTAACATCTATGTTGGATCTTAAATTATGTTGCTTGTAAGAGGCTGTTGAATAAAACCCTTCTTGATTTAAAAGCCCATAGGATAAAAAATAACGAGTATTATCACTTCCGCCACTGGCTGAAATACTATGTCTGGAAAGCGGTGCCGAATTCCCCAAAGCCGATTTTAACCAGTCATAGCTTGCCAGCTCCCCACTTTCATATTGTGCCACTTCAGCATCGGTAAAGATTGGGTTTTGTCCATAATTGAGCTTTGCTTCGTTAATATAACGCGCATACTCACCAGCATTCATTAGTTCTATTTGACGGGTTTGTGATTGAAATCCAAAAGAACTTTCTAAATTGAACGAAGGCTTATTAGAGTTTCCTCGCTTTGTAGTAACTAAAAGTACTCCGTTTGCTGCCCTTGCTCCATATACTGCTGTTGAGGCGGCATCTTTTAATACGGTAATACTTTCAATTTCTTTGGGATCCAATCTGGAAAATGATCGAACAATTCCATCTACTATAACCAATGGTGCATTATTTCCTGTTGTACTGGTTCCTCGAATGGCAAAGTTAATATCTTCATTACCGGGATTTCCCGTAGCAGTATTAACAAAAACACCTGTAACTTTTCCCGATAAGTTAGAGGCTAAATTTGTTGTAGGAGCTTTAACCAGTTTTGCTCCTTTTACAGCTGAAGTCGCACCCGTTAAGTCTTTTTTAACTTGTGTTCCATACCCCACTACTACAACTTCATCCAATTTTGCAGCATCTTCCTCTAATACCACTGAAAATTGGGTTTGCCCATTTATCAATATTTCCTGTGCTTTAAAACCTACATAGGAAACTACTAAAACAGCATTGTTACTTGAAACATTTAGAGTAAAATTACCATCAAAATCGGTCTGCGCCCCATTGGTAGTCCCCTTTTCTAAAACATTGGCTCCTGGTAAGGGTTGGTTGTTTTGATCTGTCACAACACCTTTAATCTCAATTTGTTGAGCAGACTTTAAGCTATTGATTTTATCTCCTGTATTATTATTTATAGATGTTTTTGCCTGAATATTAAAGAGTATGGCAAAAATAAAAAACATTGTAAACTTAGCTTTTAAACTAGGCTTAAAACGTTCAAGAGTATCCCTCTTTATTCTTTGTTGTTCTTTCATGTTCATTAAATGTTTTGTTAGTTATTTTTTTAATCTCCTGCTAAAACATAAGTGTTTTTCCTTTTTTGAATTTCTTGACAAGAGCTAGTTGATTTAATTTTTGGTCTTTCTATTTCATAAAGTGAGCTTAATTGGTTATTAATTATTTTATTTATTGATTTAAAAATTCATCTTCCTATAGATAAGAGCCCTTATATTTATCGTCCTCCCAATGACATATCAAAGACCTTTAAGGTTAATATTTGTTATATCTATTTTTATATCTTACCAAAGCCTCCAGATAGTAATAATCGGCATAACTAAGAGGTACATCTATTTCTTGGGCATGGGGAATACTGCCTACCGAATGCATTAAAATAAAATTTTGATTGTCTCCTATTTTAGCAGTGTAATGATCTGAAGCTAGTGATTTAAAAAGCTTATTAATCACAGGCAAATAGGATTGCGATGTATACCCATCAAGTTCAATTAATGCTGATAAGGTGATGGCTGCTGCCGAAGCATCTCTTGGTTCGTTGGGAACTTTATCTGCATCGTAATCCCAATAGGGAATTCCATCTTTCGGGATGCCTTTATTCTCAATGATATAACGGACAATTTTCTTAGCTTGCTCCAAATAGGTCTTGTCTTTTGTAAACCTATAACAGACCGTATAGCCATAAAGTCCCCAAGCCTGACCTCTTGCCCAAGAGCTTCCATCGGCAAAGCCTTGGGCGGTTTGTTTACTTCTTACACCACCGGTCTTTGGATCGTAATCAACAACATGATATGAACTATGGTCTTCTCTAAAATGATTGACCACTGTTGTATTAGCATGAGTGATTGCTATGTTTCTGTATTTATCATTTCCTGTTAATTCACTTGCCTTAAACAAAAGCTCTAGATTCATCATATTATCAATAATAACCGGGAACTTCCAATTTCTTTTGGATTGCCACCCATTGTTGACATCCCAGCTCTTTAAGCAGCCTACAGAGGAATTAAAACGTGTTGATAACGAATTTGCCGCTTCTATTAGGACCTGCTTATACACCGTATCTTTGGTAAGCCTATATGCATTTCCAAATGAACAGTTAAACACAAAACCTAAGTCATGGTTAGTTGTTATGTATTTATGAAGCTCAAATAAATTCTGAAATTTTTTAGCAGCATTTTTCCATTCCTCATTATTTGTAGCCTCATACATATACCAACAACTTCCAGGAAAAAAACCTTCGGTCCAATCAAAATCTGAATTAGCCCAATGCATACTTCCCGATTGGGTAACCGTTCTTGGAATTTTGTTTTCCCTTTTGGCTTGTGATTTTTGTAAAGCCAATTGTTTTTCTGCTTTTTGCAATATTGAAGCAACATCTATAATTTCACCTTGAGCACTTTTTTCTTTAGGTGCATTTTTTGATGTTAAACCATTGGCTAAAACAATTAATACAGGTATTAGGATAATATACTTTACATACTTCATCAGCGTCAATAATAAAAGATTTCAAAAATTTATTTATGACGCAATATCGCTACGATCTATACTTTTTAAGGTTAATTTAAGGTTTTAATAAGGGGGGATATTCTTCTATATCATCCTATAATAGATTGGATTTCAAGGCCTCGATCAATTAATCGAAATATGAGGCTCTTTTATGGACTCTATAATATGGATTATTTGTTTAAAGGATTTGCTTTTCTGTATTGCGTAGGGGTTTGGTTAAATACCTGTTTAAAACATTTTCTAAAATATTTTAAATCATTAAACCCTATTTGATAGGCTACATCGGCCACACTCATATCGGTCTTGGAAAGTAGTTGACCGGCTTTTTTAAATTTAACGGCTCTTATAAATTCTGAAATGGTTTGTCCTGTAAGTGCTTTTAGTTTTTTATAAAGCACTGATTGGCTCATATGCATTTTTTTTGCAAAGGTAACTGCCATAAATTCTGGATCGGAAAAATTTTCTTCAACAATATCCATTGCTTTTTTCAAAAACACCTCGTCTGTTGAGACTAAATTAAGTTCTTTAGGTTCGAGGATAAAATCTTTCTTGAACTTTTCGATAAGTTTTAACCTAGATTTCAATAGGTTCTCAACCTGTAATTTTAACAAATCTGGATCAAACGGTTTTGAAATATACGCATCGGCTCCTGTTTCAAAGCCTGTTTTTTGAACTTTGGTAGAGGTTCTGGCAGTTAGGAGAATTACAGGAATATGACTTGTTAATATATCGGTCTTAATGGCATTACAAAAGGCAATCCCATCCATTTTTGGCATCATTACATCACTAATAATAATATCTACAGGGTGTAACTGAGCCTCCTTTATTCCCTTTTTACCATTTTTTGCTTCAAACACATTAAAATCATTGGTAAAAATGCTCCGTACAAGGTTCCTAACCTCTTCATTATCCTCGACTATTAAAATAGAAGGTAAATTATTTTTATATACATCATCTTTTACATCTACTTCTATTCTATCCTCTTTAGAAGCCATGATAGATGGTTCGTAATAATCCAATGTTTCTTCGCTTAAAGAGGTGTCATTGTCCATTACCATTTCTTCTGGTTTGATATGGTCATGTCCCAATGGCAAAAGAACGGTAAAACAAGTCCCTTTTCCTATTTCACTGTCCACATTAATGGTTCCATGGTGCAAATCTATAATATCCTTGGCAACAGTTAGGCCCACCCCTGTTCCCGATCGTAATTCATTATGTTGCCCCAATTGAAAATACCTATCAAAAACAAAAGGGATGTCTTCTTTTAGAATCCCCTTACCACTGTCTTTAATTTCCAGCTTAGCTATACCCTTCTCGCTATCCTGTTTCAAATGAATGGATATACTACCACTAACTGGGGTAAACTTAAAGGCATTAGACAAGATATTAAGTACTGCTTTTTTAATTTCTATCTTATCAAACCAAACTTCTACTATTGATGTGAAGCATGTAAACTTATAATGGATGTCCTTTTCAATAGCCAACTCGTTAAACGACAGTTTAATGTCTTCGATAAAAGGCACCATGTTGTTTTTTGAAAAGTGCATTTTTAATTTACCACTTTCGGCTTTCCTAAAATCCAATAATTGGTTAATTAATTGCAATAAAATGGTCGCATTTCTGTAAATACCCTCTAATTGAGACTGGAAGTATTGGTTTTCTTTGGTATTGCCAATTAATCGTTTTAAAGGACCAATAATTAAAGTGAGTGGTGTTCTAAAATCATGGGATATATTAGTAAATAGCTGTAGTTTAAGTTTGTTTAATTCTTCCATTTTGGCCTTTTCCAACCTCGCTTCCTTAAGGGCATTACGCTCTGCTAGTCTAACAAGCATAATTTTTCTAATAACCCAAATGAGTAACACAGTCAATATTGCATACAGCAAATAGGCCTGCCAGGTCTTCCATAGCGGAGGCCTAATCGTTAATTTTAGTGTTGCTGGTCTGTCATTCCAAAGCCCATAGCTATTGGCTGCCTTTACTTTAAATTCATAATGGCCATGTTCTAAATTGGTATAGGTAGCCGTTGATGTATTCCCCACCTCATTCCATTGCTCATCAAAGCCTTCCAACTTGTAAGCGTATTGGATTTTATCGGGTTTTGAAAAGCTCAAGGCCACAAAGTCGAAACTAATGTCATTCTGTTTGTATGTTAATGTTATTGATCGTATAGAATCTGCTACATTAAGGTATGGTTCATTGCTTATATTAATGGAACGAATTACTAAGGGAGGGACAAACGAATCTTCGATGGTTTCATTTGGGTTAAAAATGGTAAATCCATTAGTTCCCCCAAAAACGAGTTCCCCTTTTTTGGTCTTGTAAGATGCTCCATAGTTAAATTCCTTTCCCTGTAGACCATCCGATTCATTGAAGTTCTTTATTTGATAGGACTTTAGGTTGATTCTACTAAGGCCATTATTGGTACTCACCCATATAGAGTTGTTATCATCGGACTGAATGGCATAAATCACTTCATCTGGGAGCCCTAGGCCCAACCCAAACCGCAAACTTTCATGGGTGTTTAGGTCATATCGATATAATCCGTCTCCTTCTGTGCCAATCCATAGGATACTAGGCGATTCCTGATAAACACTAATAACGGTTTTAGCAATGTACGCTTGACCTGAAGTTTTCTGGAATACCACAGGTTCTATTCGCTTGGAGTTGATATCAAATTTAAAAAGACCATTATCGCTGCCTACCCAGAGCTTATCATTTAAATGGGTCTTTGATATGGTATGTACGAACTCCCCTATTAGGGTATCGGGATCCTTAATTCGATTAAAAACGAGACTCTTTTTTTGATATACATTTAAGCCTTTACTGTTTGTTCCCACCCAAATATTGTGTTCAAAATCTTCTGCCAAACAGGTTATTTTATTATCGCTTAAACTTGTTGTGTCCCAGGGCATGGATTTAAATCTTTTAAATTGTAATTGAGAACCATTAAAAGTTATCCGATTTAGCCCATCACCATGGGTACCTACCCAAAAATAACCATCGCTGTCCTTAAGTATGGTTTTAATATTATTACCGCTTAAGCTGTTAGTGTTTTTTGGATTGTACTGGTAATAAGAAAAGGTGCCAGTTCCCTGATTATAAACATTCACCCCTCCCCCTTCCGTACCAATCCAAAGATCATTTTTTGGCCCTTCAATAATAGAACTTACAACATTATTATTTAGTGATAATTGGTAAGTGCCCTCAGAATATGACAAAAATGCATTGGTATGTTTGTCTAAATAATTTACCCCACCAGCCCATGTGCCCACCCATAAATCTCCTTTGGTATCTTCGAAAATCTTATAAATGGAATTTTGGCTTAAACTATTCTGCTTTTTTTTATCATGGATGTAGTGGCTAACCGTTTTCGTTTGTCTGTTCATACAATATAGGCCATTGTAGGTCCCTATCCATAGATTTTTATCCCGATCTTCGTAAATGTCACGCACTGCACTGGAAATGGCCCTGTCTGATTTAGGCCCTAATGTAAAATCTTTAAAAGCCTGTTCTTTTCTATCAAAAAGAGCTAAGCCATATTCATAACCAAGCCAAATATCATCATTAGAATCAACATACAAGGTCGTTGTATTACTTTTTGTAATGTGTGGCGAAGCATTTTTTGGGTACGAAAAATGTATAAACGAATTGATCTCCGGTTCGTATCTGTCAATACTTTCTGAGGTGCAAATCCATAATTCCGAATCTTTGGTGAGCACTAGGGAATTGGTTTGATTTGAACTAATACTAGACGGGGTATTTGCATTGTGTTTGAATTTTAATATGCGATTTGTTTTCGTATCAAAACGGTGCAAACCATTACTGGTTGCAATCCATAGAAAAGCCCCTTCCCCCTCTTTTATATCTATAATTTCTATATCGTATGGTATGGTTTCATCCTTATCCAAAAAAACCCTTTCAAAACTATCGCTAGCCGGAAGGTATTTATTGAGTCCACTTTTTGTCCCTACCCAAATACATTGTTCACGATCTTCAATTATTGAAAAAATCCTATTATTGCTCAGGCTATTGGGATTTGTAGAACTATGGTAGTAATTTTTAAATGCTTTCCCGTCAAATTTATTCAAGCCATATCTAGTTCCAAACCATAAATACCCTTGGTGGTCCTGCAATATGGAAACAACCGATCGTTGGGAAAGTCCGTCTTGTGTTGAAAAGTGCTTAAAATTTAATTTATCTTGCTCCTGACCATAACAATGGCAAATGCAAAAAAATGTTAATACTATTATAAAGACAGATCTCATAAATCAATTATATAGGATAAAATAGTCATTTTTTTTAAACAATTAACTCAGCGAAGCAAAAAAAGTCTTGTTATCGGCCATTTTCAAAAGGTCAACACTCTTAACGTGCTAAGTAAAGATCTTCTTTCTCGAATTAAAAAATCCTCTTCCCATCATTTATAATAAAAGTGTTTAATTCCAGATTTCTTCTAATGCTAAAATAAAAGAGCAGGCTTATAAAAATACGCCTACTCTTTTATTTTAGCATCATCAACTTTCCAATTGAGATTATCGGTTTTCCATTAATGAGAGATAATAAAGAAAACGGATGGTTTGACTAAACTAATTTCATCCTTATGCTTTAACTTTCAATAAAATTTTCCGAATTCTGGTAGCGAATAAAACATTAACTATTTTTTTATAACTGTGTATTGAGATATTTGATTTCCATTTTGAATCACTATAAAATACGTTCCCATAATCAGATCTCCTACGTACATCTTTTGAGGCACAGTGGTAAAAGCAACTTCATTTATTCTATTCCCATAAAAATTATACAAACTTATCTTTGCATTTGCCACTAATTCAGATGCACTAACATATAAATAATCCTGAAGCGGATTAGGATAAACAACAGCTGAAGCTACTTCAGAATCATTTGTCTCGTCACTTAAACAGCTTCCCAAACGATCACCATGATCCAAATGTGACTGAACCGCAGATGAAGCCACACATATAATTTTCCCATTATGACAAAGCTGTACCTTGTCCGTACTATTCCCACAAGAAACATCCAAAACGCTAATGTTTATAGAAGCTGAGGCCTGACATCCCCCTCCATAAGTTACCGTCACTGTATAAGTTCCCGCTTCTGAAACCTCAATAGATGTTGTTTGGTCTCCTGTATTCCAGCTATACGAAAAATTCTGATTATCTAAAACTAAAGCTGTAAGTGTTAACGATGAGGGTCCATAACCGATATAAAGTGTATTTTTTAAATCTACACTTGGATCCATTGCATAAACATTAGGAATAATCAATTGTACCTCAGGACATTCAACAATTATATGAACCACTTCTGAAATTGTAGACGCACCATCATTATCTGTAGCTTTTGCTGTTATAGTATAATTCCCTGCTTGAACATTCTCCCATTCCAAACTATACGGAGCTGTTAAATCCTCTCCTATTTTGGTGTTTCCATTAAAAAATTCAACCTTGGTAACAGTACCGTCAGCATCTGAAGCCTCTGCGATAATAGTAATCTTTGCTGGGGCGTAAAAACTTTCATTATCAGAAGGCAAACTGATCAATACGCTAGGTGCTACAGGCTGAGGATTAATGACTGCATTTGACCCCAAAGAAACCTGCCCATCAGCATTTTTTGCATATACGGTATAATTTCCAGATTCCAAATTTTCAAAAAATCCAGTAGTATTATCAAATGTAACCCCATTTAAACTAAAACTCAAATTCTCAATTGCACTAATAACCTGAATACTTCCTGTAGCTTCAGTATGAGTTGGCTGCACAACTTCTAAGGTCGGTGCATCAACATTTGCACTGGCAAACTTCAAAATTAATTTTGGCTTATTTCCTCCAGATTCTCTAGAACCATAATTTATGTAGGTATTTGAATTTGAACTAAGCTGTATGGAAAGATATCCATCTCCTAAACGCTCACTCTCTGCTTGCACTGTAACATCCCAACTTATGGCTGTTCCCGTTTTTTGAACTGTTTGACTATCAAGAAGTGTACTTGCCGAAGGTTTGTTGTTCCAAGTAATACTGGTTTCGGACCAATTGTCATTTGAAACAAATTTAACGTCGTGTATTACACCATTATCAGGATCCGTTCCTAATTTTGGCACTAATTGTAATTTAGCACTAATTATTTTCCTATCAATGGAAGAAAGATCAAATTTTAAATAGGTTTGTCTGGCATAGCCTTCCACATCATTTTTAACTTCCAAATTAGTATTGTTATATGTATTGTTTGCATGGCTACCTGAACGAACATAAGCATCTTCCATTGCTCCTATCTCATCATCGGCTAGATCTACTATTAAAGTGGGTCTAGAAGCCTTATCTCCATATTCTTTTGAATAAAAATTTCCATATACCCCTAAACTAACTCCCGTTAATTCTAGAGACAGGATACCATCCCCATTAATTTCACTTTGTACTTGATTGGTAATATCCCATTCAATTGGGCCTGAACCTCCAGGCTGCGTATCCAATAATGTTGTGGCATTAGGCTTATTATTCCAATTAATAGTAGATTCGTCCCACGTATCATCACTAACGTACTTTACATTGTAGTCCGTATTGCCATAGGTATTTGGTGTTAATCTCAACTTAGCACTGGATACGTTTTGTAATCCCGATAAATCAAAAGATAAAAAAACCCTTCTTTCATAGCTCCCCCCATCATGTTTTACTTCAAGATTGTTAGACCCTCCATAATTTGTATCCCCATATGTACCACTTCTAACATGTGCATCTCCTCGAGGTTGATATTCTAATGTATTGGTTGCATACCAATCATCTATTAGGATATTCCATTCATCCAATACTGTATCTACCCAAGCTGGCTTAGCTCCTAACCTATACTCCAACTGCGCTTCATATAGAGATTCTATATTTACTTTAGTTCCATTACTTTCTTCATACTTTACATGAGCCTGATTAAAGGTTGTCGAGGCATTACCATGGTATCCTACAATTATGGGATTAACAATAGCTAGTCCACAATAATTGCTTCCACAGTCATTCCATAAGTTAACGGTTGTTGACGAAGTCCCCGTTCTTTTCACATTCCACATAGTTAATCCAGTAAGATGATTGGGAAGATTTACATAACTACCTCCCGCACCACTAACCCAGGCCATAGTATATAAATCTATAAGATTTGTTCTTGGCATACTACCGTGTAAATCCATCCCATATTTTTTAGGAGCTTCAATTCTCCAAACTACCGACCCACAGGTTTTACCAGACATATCTGCACCATGCCACTGGCCAGGGGAGGTATTGTCCCAAATTAATCCTTGCAGTATTCTAGTTGACCCTCCATCTACTATAGACAGTGCATGGCCTCCATTTCCATCAACTAAATTATTTAAAAGAGAAGAAGCATACGATGACGCCGTAATCTTAACTGAATTACTAACATTGGTAAATCGACTTCGTCTTACCCAAGAATGGGCAACGCTACTCATTTTTACAGCTTTCCAGCCATAATCATGGATATAATCTTTATGATGCACAAAGGCATCCGTAAAATTTGCTTTAAAATGAATATCCTCAAAACCACAATGTTCAAGTAAAGTAAATGTTTGTGCTTTCCAATTGTTGGATGCGTTGATATTATCTATTACAGGGTCTTTGAAATATACCTTTTTATTGGTAATATCAATAGATTCTATTTCATGTATTTCCTGTAAGGCGACACCATTATTGATAATACTTGTCCAAACACTTCTGGGGGTTTTACCATCTAAATATGTGGTATTGGCATCTGTGTTCGCATTCATTACCAATCTGCAATATTTTTGATTTAGGAACAGGTCGGGATTGTCTACATAAACAAAATTATCTCCGCGCTGCGAATTATTTGTAATTTCTGTACTTTCTATTGTTGGTGTATTTATAGGCTTGAACACAAACATAGGCGAGTTATTCCAAGTCGACACACCAGAAGGTAAGCGCATGTAATTTTTCATATTGATGATGGTTCCTCCCGGAATAGAACCACTACCTTTCAGGATAACATTTGACGAATTAATTGTAATCGGAGAAGTATCGTTGGGGTCTGTATTGACCAAATATTCCCCTGAAGGGAAATACACAATACCACTTCCATTTGCTTCGGCCGCATCAATAGCTGCCTGAATGGCAACTTGATCTGAATTTTCATCATCAGGAATGGCTCCATAAACAGGATCTGTCACATCAAATACTTGATAATTAAATCCCGCTGGAATAGCTTGTTCTCCTCTCAGATAACCAGCGTAAGAGTAATCTGGAAGTACGGGGATATTAGGGTCTGCTATTTCACCTGTATATCTTTTCCATATTTCAGGCGCTTGCGCGTAAATTTTATAAATACTAATGTTTACGACTATAATCAAGATAATTATAAAAATACTCTTTTGGGTAAAATGGGTAAAAGTTGCTTTCACAAATTGAGAGTTTAGCTATTAATATTCAAGAGGAACCAAAGTAACGAACGAATCTAAAAAAAAAGGGGTAAAATTAATTTTCAGATAGGGGTGATATCATTTTTTTTGAAGTGTACACACTGAATGTCAAGGTTTTCATAAGGTAACTTAAAATCTTAATGATCACATCACATAAACAAAAGCAGTTTACTCTTAGTCCCTTTATTAATAGAGACATGAATATGAGGTTAGGCGTGTAGATAATAAAAACAATCGTAAGCAAATTTGCTTACGATTGTTTTTATTAATGAAACCTAAATAGTTATTATTGCTTTACAAATTTTACAGCTTTTCTGTTTTTGGTGTTTTGACTATACAATTCAATAATATAAATCCCTGTGTTTAATTGCTCAACATCAATTGAAATTTCTTTTAGGTTGATGTTTTCCGATTTTTTTATTATTCTTCCGGCCAAATCAGTTATGGAGTACGAATTGATAAGCTCACCCCATTTCAAATTCAAATAATTACTAGTTGGATTTGGAAAATATTCAATTATATCCTGTTTTGAATTATCATTTATAACTTCAGCATTGACCAAATTTTTTGATGTAGATTGCTTATTCGAAGCTCCTCCATCCGCTAGTTCTAAAATCAATTTAGGCACGCCACTTCCAGATTCACTGGAATTATAATTGATATAAGTATTCGTATTAGAATGAACTTGCACAGAGAGCAATCCATCTCCCAAACGCTCAGTTTCTGCTTGTGTTGTTACATCCCAAAAAGTTGCCACCCCACTTTCCCTGACAATTTGAGTATCCATAAGGGAGCTAGATGCAGGCTTGTTGTTCCAATTAATACTGGTTTCCGACCAATTATCGTCGGATACAAATTTCACGTCATGGGTTACATTATTTGTTGGACTGGTTCCTGATTTAGGCACCAGTTTTATTTTTGCGCTTAGGATTTCTTTATTTATGGAGGACAAATCAAATTTAAGATAGGTTTCTCTAGTATACTCGGATCCATCATTCTTCACTTCAAGATTGGTATTGTTATAGGTATTGTTGGCATAGCTTCCAGAACGTACATAAGCATCTTCTATGGCTGTTAATTCCGAATCGGCAAGTTCAACTAGCAATGTAGGCCTAAAATCTTTGTTTTCCTTTTCTTTAGAGAAAAAACTGCCATAAACACCCCAAGAAACTGCACTTAATTCTAAAGACAAAATACCATCGTTATCGATTTCACTTTGCACCTGACTGGTAATATCCCATTCAATTGGGTTAGAACCTCCCGACTTAGTTCCCAGTAAAAAGGATGTACTTGGTTTATTGTTCCACGTAATATTAGATTCACTCCAACTGTCATTACTCACATATTTTAAATTGTAATCGGTATATCCCACTGTATTTGGAGTTAACCTTAATTTAGCACTTGAAATATTTGTTAAACCAGAAACATCAAATGCTAAAAATATTCTTCTTTCATAACTCCCCCCATCTTTTTTTACCTCCATACTTTTCGAACTTCCATAGTTAGTATCTCCATAGGTTCCACTTCTTACTTGGGAATCCCCTATAGGCTCTAGAATCTTGTACCAATCTACTCTCAATATATTCCATTGATCAATAGCTGTATTAACCCATGCTGGTTTAGATCCCAAACGGTATTCCAGTTGTGCTTCATATAGAGATTCAATATTTACTTTTGTACCGTTACTTTCTTCGTACTTAACATTAGATTGAACAAAAGTTGTAGAGGCAGTGCCATGGTACCCCACAATAATTGGATTAACCACTGCCAGTCCACAATAATTTCCCCCACAATCTTTCCATAAATCTACTGTTGTCGCATTGGTGCTCGTTCTTTCGACGTTCCACATGGTAAGTCCAGTGAGATGATTAGGAAGGTTGACGTAACTCCCACCTGCTCCACTTACATTTGTCATAGTATAAAGATCGACAAGATTGGTTCTGGGCATACTGGCATGCAAGTCCATACCCTTACCTTTTTGGGCATCTACCCTCCACACTGCAGATCCGCAAGCTTTTCCAGACATGTCGGCTCCATGCCACTGCCCAGAAGAAGTATTGTCCCAAATTAAGCCTTGCAGTATCCTAGATGATCCCCCATCTACTACAGAAAGGGCATGACCACTATTACCGTCTACCAAAATATTAACAATGGAGGAGGCGTAAGAAGAACCTGTAATTTTAGCAGAATTACTAACATTGGTAAATCGACTTCTTCTTACCCATGAATGTGCAACTCTTTTCATTTTTAACGCTTTCCAACCATAGTCATGTATATAATCTTTATGATGAACAAAAGACTCTGTAAAGTTTGCCTTAAAATGGATATCTTCAAATCCACAATGTTCAAGTACTGGTAAAACTTGCGCCTCCCAATTATAGGTTGAGTTAATATTGTCTACTATAGGATCTTTGAAGTAAATCTTTTTGTTCGGCATATCAACAGATTCAATTTCATGAGTCTCATATAAGGCTACGCCATTATTGATTATACTTGTCCAAACACTTCTGGGTGTTTTACCATCCAAATAGTCGTTATTTGCAGCTGTGTTGGCGTCCATAACAAGTCGACAGTATTTTTCATTTTGAAATATTTGAGGCTTACTTACATAAATGAAATTATCACCCCGATTTGAATTTTGAGTAATCGTTGTGCTATCCGTTATTGAAGCATTTACAGGTTCGAATATAAACATGGGATTGTTATGCCAGGACGATACTCCTGAAGGTAACCTCATATAATTTTTCATATTGATGATCGTTCCTCCTGGAGTAGAACCACTTCCCTTCAGTATAATATTGGATGAGTTGATAGTAATGGGAGATGTATTATTGGGGTCTGTATTGACCAAATATTCGCCTGGTGGGAAAAACACAACCCCACTCCCATTTGCCTCTGCTGCATCAATAGCGGCCTGAATAGCCACTTGATCTGAATTTTCGTCATTAGGAACAGCTCCGTATGCCGCATCGGTAACATCAAAAACAGGATAGGCAAAAGTTTCTGGAATAGCCACTTCGCCTCTCATGTACCCTGCGTAAGAATAATCTGGAAGCACTGGAATATTAGGATCTGTTATTTCTCCTGTATACCGCTTCCATATTTGAGGTGTTTGCGCTTGAACGTTAAACAAACTAATGGTTGTAAACCATAGTAATAATGCTAAAAGGGTTTTCCTTTGGGTAAAATTTGTTTTCATAAAATACTGGTTTAGTTAGTTTTACACTTATGTGTATGACCAAAGAAAAAAATGATGTTGAAAAAAACAGGGTAAAATTAATTTTAAATTAGGGGGAATATCAGTTTTTAGTCACTAACCTTTAATAATGATAAAGTATTGTAAACTTATTCATAGACAAACTATTCCTTTTTATTGAAAAATGCTCTAATGGTTTATGGCACTTCTATCTTTAATGTTTTAAAGAAAGATTCAGCTACAGCATTATCCCAACAATTTGCTTTCCTGATCATGGATTGAGTAACCAAAGTATTTAACTTCAATAGTTTTCTAAATTCCTTTGAGGCGTACTGTATACCTCTGTCAGAATGGAAAAGCAAAGGTTGGGCTATCTTTCTTTTTGATAATGCCATTCTCCAAGCTGGAATAACAGTTTGGTTGGTATGCAAACCCGTGCTTAATGACCAACCTATTACCTGTCTATCATATAAATCAATAATTGTGGTTAGGTACAGCCAACCTTTTTGAGTTTTGATATAAGTGATATCAGATACCCAAACTTGATTTAATCTACTAGGGTTAAAGTCTCTATCCAATAAATTCCTGCAAATAGGATATTTATGGTTCGAGTCTGTAGTAACCTTAAATTTCTTCTTGTGCTTACTGATCCAATTGTTCTCTTTCATGATTTTAGAGACCCTTCGCCTGGATATACAATAATCATTGCGTCTCAATTGCTCTGCTTACTTCTGTTAAATTCTTGTTTCATCAAATCTGTAAACAAACTATGCTCCAATGCTCTTTTGCCAGGACCACCTGTGAACCACCTATAAAAACTACTTCTGCTTACTTTTAATACTTTGCACATCTTCTCAACGGGATATAAATGTCTATAATTGGCTATAAACCCGTAGATTTCCCATCGCTCTTAGAGAATATGTGCTCGGCCTTTTTTAATATCTCAAGCTCCAGTTCCTTTTCTTTAAGGGCTTTACGTAATCTTTTGACTTCTATTGTATCCTCTGGTATTGGTTTTTCTGGCTTAGGTGATTCAGTTGTTTTAGATGCTCTGCGCCATTTGTAAATCCTCTGGACAGCAATGCCCAATTCATCTGCCAGTTCTTTTATGTTATCCCGCTGGTAACTCAATCTTACCGCTTGTTCCTTTAATTCTTTACTATAAACTCGTTTTTTCATGTTTCTAAGATATTTGTTTTGTAACAAACAGTCTTAAAGTTTATGTCCGAATAAAGGTAACAATTCCAGTTACCAGGCCTGCACATTAGGGTACAGGGTGATGTATTTTAACACCAACAAGCTCTTCACAAAAATGAAAACGGCCAAGGCCGATGGTTCCTACCTAAAGGAGATCAACCGACTGGAAAAGCAGGATCTGCTTATCTTAGACGACTTTGGACTTAAAACCTTAGATAGTGCTAACAGACATATATTTATGGAAATAATCGAGGACAGGCACGGTAAACGTTCCACCATTATAGCCTCGCAACCGTCAACAGAAGCCTGGCACCAAATTATTGGGGAACAGACAATAGCCGATGCCATTTTGGATAGGTTGGTTCACTCAGCACATAGAATTAATCTAAAAGGAGAATCCATGAGAAAAAAATTAAAAAAGAATCACTAATTTTAACACTCAAATAAAACGATTTTTGGCACTTCATCTACACTGCTCACTTTCATCCGGCACGGGTGGTTCACTTTAACCGAATTTTCCAATACGGGTATAAAGCGGTGCTTTCCCGTTTTTTGCACTGGCCAGTTTCAACCAGAACAGAATACTGAAGGCGTTTGGAGTTTCCATAATCTTTTGTTTTAAAATTGAACATCAAAAACAAAAGCCAAATCAAAGTCTCGGTTACCTTTTTTTTAACTAAACCAATTCAAATTAAATGATAGCCTTTAAACGACAAAAACTTGATAATCATACGATTACCAAGTTTTTGATTTGAATTGATTTCTTAATAAGTCGGGGTGGCAGACTTAACCACCTTTTTATATGACACTGTTAAACAGTTATTTACACTGTTTTCTATAATTATGTACACCTATTTGCACACTAAAGTCAAAAAGAACTATTTAAAAACATAATTTGTTTGTCTTTGTTAGCATAAAGATACAAATAATATTAAATATGTATCATTCCATGGATTTAACGATTGACTATTTTGAGCTATCCTTTTTGATTTTAATACTCCATGGATGAAAGCCCAAATTATCCATATATTTTCGTTTATGAGCTATTAACATTTTTTCAATACCATTTTCATTTATGGGAAGATATCTAAACCCGTAGCAAAAAAATAAGTCCCTCTTTTAAATGGAAAAATATGTGTAAACAACTCAAACCTATAGCCTAGTTTTGTAGACTATCCCTGTAGCCTTCCCTAAAAAAAGAACTTTCCTAATTCAACTATATCTAGTTTTCATTTTTATAAAATTCAATTTCTCTTTCAAAATAAACTTCTTCTTTTTCTTCTGGATGATTACATACATCACAATAATAAACTTTTCTAGCAAAAATTCTAACTTTTAGAGATTTTGTAGGATTAATTTTTGCACACACTATATCACCTGGTTTAAATAAATTACTCATAATTATTGATTTTGTCCTATGGCTCTAAATCATCATAGCCACTTTTTAAAATAATTGAAAGCATCTTAAATCTTTCATTTGCTTCTATTGTATATAAAACATGACCAGGAATAATCATGGATTCATTCTTTTGTAAATATGTAGATATGTTGTCTACTACAATTTCTGCTTTTCCTTCAATGACATTTACAAAAGTTGAAAAAGGTGTTAGTTTGGGCTTATACACTTTACCATAGTCCAATGCTAAAGCCATTATATTCCCTGTTTTTTCATTTAAAATGTGTTTAACGATTATAGTATTCGAAACATATTTCAACTTATCGCTTATGTTGAATGCCTTAAGGTTTTCAAATTCATAATTCTTCATAACACAAATTGATTTACTCGCTCTTTTTAATTCGTCTCTTTTCTGCTTTAGCTTGTTTCTTTTCTTTCGCTGTCCTTGTTGGTGCTGTTTTACTGTTTTTAGCTTTGCCGCTTTTTTGTCTAGACATAATTATAATTTTTTAAATGTTAAGTATTGTATAACAAGTTAAACTTTATGATTTTGATTAGGTTGTATAACTTTTGAAAAGAATTACAGATATTACAGTTTAGAACTAAATAATTTATAAAATATTAAATCAGTTATATTATAACAACTAAATGTTGCCATGTAATATAAAGGAAGGAAATAGCCTCAACTTTGTTGTATAAAAAACTTATAGATTATGACACATTTACACATTAACAACATTATAGATATAGAATTTGAGGTATCTGGCTAATTCAGTTCGATTTGTGCCACCGATTTCGGAGTCATTGTGCCATTGATTTCGGTTTAAACCGT
>NZ_BAABCY010000059.1:0-10123 GCF_039539345.1 Snuella lapsa
ACACTTTAATATACTAAATATTCTGCTTTTTCTATACCAAAAAATCGCTTTTCTTACGTCGAACTCAGGTTCTAACATAAATAAGCTTTTGATTACTTTTTGGAAGTTTTCTTGGTTCTATTTCGAATTTGCTTATTGAGTTGATTAATGGGGTTAATTTTTGAAAACCATAATTTCTTGGATCAAAATTTGGTTGTTTCTTTTGAAGTAAAGTACCAACCTCACCTAAAAAAGCCCAACCATCGTCATCTTCTAAATCGGAAATTGTAGTTTTAATTAGATTCACAACTGCCGGCGTAATTTCATCAACTTTAGGTTTTTGCACTCTGGTTTGAGTTGTATTATTGGTTTCCTGTTCGCTCTCTTTTTTTAGTATTTCTAAATAGATAAATTTATCACAAGCAACTATAAATGGGTTTGGGGTTTTCTTCTCTCCTATACCATATACAACCATTCCAGCTTCTCTTAGTCTTACAGCCAGTCTTGTAAAATCGCTATCACTGGAAACCAAGCAGAAGCCATTTACTTTTTTGGAATATAAAATATCCATGGCATCAATAATCATAGCAGAATCTGTGGCATTCTTTCCAGTTGTATAGCCATATTGCTGTATTGGGGTAATGGCATTTTCAAGCAGCACTTTTTTCCACTTATTTAGACTAGGCTTTGTCCAATCACCATAGATTCTTTTCAAAGTTGGATTACCATATTTAGCAATTTCTTCAAAAAGTTCCTTAACGTAATTCGAAGGAATATTGTCTCCATCTATTAAAACTGCTAAATGTTGATTATTGTCCATCATACTCAAATTTCTTGTGACCGCTTGTATTCTTCCTTGTATTTTGCTCTGGTAATTTCTTCTCTCCTTTTAGTGGATTTTTTAGTAAAAACCTTTTTACTCCTTAATTGCTGTAGTTGTTTAGTGTTTCTTACTTTGCGTTTGTATCGCTTTAAAGCACTTTCAATTCTTTCTCCAGACTTAATGTTTATAATGAGCATCCTTATCTTTTTTTAAATTGATTAAATTATAATTGCTTTCAGGCATATAAATTAATTGATGAGTATAACGTTAATAGCGTTCAAGCCCTTTTTACCCCGTTCAGTGTGGAATTTAACTTTGTCATCTTCGCTGATTCGGTCGATTAATCCTGATTCATGAACAAAAATATCTTCTCCACTTTCTGTAGTTGTAATAAACCCAAACCCTTTGGTTCTGTTAAAGAACTTTACTTTTCTTTCTTTCATAATTTTTAAATTTGATTAGGTATTATTATCCATATGAGCTAAAAAGAGTTAATAATTAGCCTAATATTGAAACCTCTTGATAACTGTATAATATTGTCAGCAATAAAAATTAAAATAGAAAGGGGATAAATGGAAGTATAAAAATCTTTGCTAAAGAAATAGTCTCGCTAATTACCACAAAGGACAACATTTAAACTGGAATAATCTAATTTATAATACTTTATTTAATATGAGCTGTTTATTTCGTTGCTAATAGAAACCTTACCAGAAAAAATAACCATCTAGTTTGAGCACATAATTGAGCTCTCAGAAATTGAAGAACATAAAATTCAACTATAATAGGGATTCCACAGATTTTAAGGTGATCCATCGCAGACCTATAGTAACTGTGCCAAATTTGTTGAATAAAATTGATTCAAAAAAACTGATCTTACCCTACTTGGGATCAGCTCGTTTCTTTTGGTCTTGGTAAAATCTATCATCACCATCAAAGTTGTGTTGCCATTTTCAATAACCTTTTAAGCTTATTGTACCCTGTGGCAACTCAGGACGCACAGCAAGAGGGTAGCGTGCTGGCGCAACGCTACGTTTCGTATGCTTCGCAAAGTCCCTGTTTATAGGGTGTTTGAAAAACGTTGATTTTTTCGTAAAAAAATTATAGATTGGTTCAGTTTGATGCGTTTTGTATGTTTACTAACGCACTCGCTTTGGGCGAGTTTGTTTCATTTTTAAAATATCGAATTCTCCTTGCTCTACATAGAATTAATTTGAAAAAAGTTTTTAAATATCCAGCCTCTAAATCCGATACTTTAAAAACGGATGTATTTGTTGGTTAAACAACTTTTAAACGCTGCGACCTTCGGGAGCAGTCAAGATTGTGTCCACAGACACACATCTTGAATTCCCTATCTGCTATGTTTTTTTAACTGGTAAGCGTTATCGTCTTTTCTGCTTTTTTTATTTCCATGCGTTTGAGCAAACTTTGAATATCTTCACTTATCTTAGATTCTAAAACCCTTGCATAGATTTGTGTGGTAGATAGTTTGGTGTGTCCCAATAGCTTTGACACAGTTTCTATCGGTACGTCATTGGATAGCATCACCGTTGTTGCAAAGGTATGTCTGGCTACATGGAACGTTATATTCTTATGTATACCACAATCTTTGGCTATCTCTTTTAGGTATTTATTTGTTTTTTGGTTTGAGCTTATTGGTAAAATCACTTTTGAGCCTGTTCGGTTTTGGTATTTGTTTAACGTCAGCAAAAAGTGAACTTTTCTAGGTTGATTTTTAAGAGAGAAAAAAGATTATAATTTTAACCTTAAAAATCATTACAATGAACAGAGAACACAATGCAAAATCATTAATCAAAACCGTAAAACGCAAGACACGTAAACTTTATAGCACAGAAGAAAAAATACGCATAGTTATAGAAGGGATACGGGGAGAATACACCATTGCAGAGCTTTGTAGAAAGGAAGGTATAACTGATGGCACTTACTATAAGTGGACCAAGGATTTTATGGAAGCAGGCAAGAAACGCTTAAGCGGGGACACCATGCGAGAAGCCAATACTACAGAGGTCAATGAATTAAAACAAGAGAATAGCTCCTTAAAAGAACTGGTGGCAGAACTTTCCTTAGAGAACAGGGTATTGAAAAAAAACTTAAATGGCGACATTTAAAAAAGAGAAAGTACATGCATTACAGTCCAAGTGAAAAATACGAGATTATTCGCCTTGTGGAACAATCAGAATTAGGGGTTACCAGAACCCTTAAAGAACTTAAAATCAATAAGACCACATTCTATAATTGGTATAATGCCTATTTAGAAAAAGGTTATGGTGGATTAGTTAGAAAGCGTTCTAAATCCAATACAGCATGGAACAAAATCAATGAAGCCGATAGGGATAAAGTGGTAGAGCTTGCTTTGGAAAATCCTGAACTGTCCTCTAGGGAACTGGCATGGTTTATCACCGACACCTATAAGTATTACATCAGTGAATCCAGTGTGTACCGCATCTTAAAGGCCAATGGTTTAATATCCGTGCCAGCCTTTAGAATGTCCAGTGCTTCCGATAGCTTTAAAGATAAAACCACGGCTGTTAATCAAATGTGGCAAACCGACTTTACTTACTTTAAAATTGTAGGTTGGGGATGGTACTACCTGTCTACCGTTTTAGATGATTACAGCCGTTATATTGTGCATTATAAACTCTGTTCCACCATGAAAACAGAGGAGGTCATGCATACCATAGACCAAGCGCAAATAAAGGCACAAGTATTAAACAACAATACCAAGCCCAAATTATTATCTGATAACGGTTCCTGTTACATCTCCAATGAGCTGGCAACCTATTTGCAAGACAATAATATCAAACATGTAAGAGGTCGTCCTTTACATCCTCAGACACAGGGTAAGATTGAAAGATACCACCGTTCCATGAAAAATATAGTAAAACTAGACAATTATTATACTCCTGGCCAATTAGAAAAAGCATTGGAAAAGTTTGTTCAGCACTATAACTTTAACCGTTATCATGAAGCCATTAACAATTTAACACCAGCACAGGTCTATTTTGGAAAGGGTAAAATGATACTGAACCAACGTAATAAAACGAAAATCAAAACATTAAACGACAGAAAAAAACAATATCAAAAATTTAGCTTAAATTAGCATTAAACCCTCTCTTAAATTTTAAACCAAAAAGTTCAAATTTATCTGAAGACTTACATGTAATTAAATAGAAACAACTCTAAAATTCATTTTACAGATAAAAAAATCAGTAATAGCATTCCATTGAGAATACTACTATTCTGAAAGCTTCTCTATAACTGTTATGAAGCCTTCAAAATTCATATAAACGATAGAATACTTATCTTCATTAAGAGACTTAAAATCGGTGTACACCACGCCATCATTTTTTAATCTAATTAAAAACTCTGGATCAAAATTATAAGCTGATTTCACGTAACCATGTAGATCAATCATTCTCATAAATAGTTGCTCCTTTTCTGAATAAGCATTTAATGACGTTTCTGGAAAATCCTTCAAATAGTGTTTAAAATAAGTAGATGTTTTTTCCACTGCAGGCAGTTATTTTTTCCGTTTTTTCAATATAGACCCCGACAACCATGCCACAAACCCTTGAACAGTTCTACGGTGTTCTTATACAATTTTATGCTTAAAACCGGCGTTTCACATGTTTCAGTATTGATTTTTTCCTTGATTATGTTAATGCATCCCAGTGCTAATCGGCGTTTCCAAGGGTATTAACATAATTTTGGTATCTGCCCTAAAGAACAAATATGACTCACAACACATTAACAAGCTGATTATCAACTATATATGTAAATATAAAATATCGCAATGTCGCTTTAGCGCATTGCCCTCTTGCTCTTCAAACTTTGCCACTACGTAACTAAGTTTTCCAGACAACCTGATTTAAAAATCAGTTGCTTCTTCTCATTTAGTTGACCACCAACCAAAAATAGAATTTAAGAGTCCCAATAAGCCAATTATAAAAGGTAAAGTGAATTTCCAAAAGCTAAAATTTCTGTACCAAACTTTATTGTAGAAAACTTTGTCTATAACATATGATCTACCCGAGTCTTTAATAATATAAGAATGTGATTTATTCTCTTTATCTTCTTTTAATTTTTCTATTAGTTGACTATTAACAAGAGAATCACATAAATCCTGAACTCTATCTGAACTTAATTTAGCTTTTTTAGAAAGTTGAATAATTGTTAAAGATCGTCCATGCGGTGTAACTATTGTTCCACCTCTCGATTTTTCTTCTCCCTGATCCCAATGTAATTTAAGCTCGGTAAGGATTTTATGTTTTGAATTATAGTTCATTACAAATGGTTTAAAACACTAATAACGGAAAAATAATAGCCTTGACAAAGTGTATAGTGAAAAACGCCTAAAGAAAATGCTTTAGCCCATAACTTTACTTTTATTTAACTTAAATCTCTCCAACAAATTGTTTATATCTTGACTTATCTTACTCTCTACTACCCTTGCATATAACTGAGTGGTTGTAAGTTTGGAATGTCCCAACAATTTTGACACCGTTTCAATAGGAACACCATTGGAAAGCATGACCGTTGTAGCAAAAGTGTGTCGGGCTACGTGAAAAGTAATATTTTTGTGAATATTACATAATCCTGCTATCTCCTTCAAATACTTATTGGTCTTTTGATTGGAATTTACTGGCAATAAATATCCCGTTAAATCCGTCTCCTGTAAGGTTCTGTATTTTTCAATAATTTCCATCGCCTGGGGCAACAAGGGTACTTTTACCCGTTCGTCCGTTTTTTCCCTTTTGGTGTATATCCAATACTTACCATCAATACCCTTTACTATGTTATCTTCGGTAAGCTCCTTAACATCTACATAAGACAAGCCTGTATAGCAGGAAAACACAAAGCAATCCTTTACTCGCTGTAATCGTTCACTTTTAAATTCTATACCTACTAATAGTTCCAGTTCCCTTTCACATAAAAAAGCCCTATCGTATTTCTGGTACTTTAATTGGAATTGGTTAAACGGGTTTTTGTGCATCCATTCCAGTTTAACGGCAAGGTTTACCATTTTCTTAAAACGCTCCAAATGTTTCATCACCCCATTATTTCCCAACATCAATTGTTTCTTGGAGTTCTTGTAATTGCGTAGGAAATGCTCAAAATCGGTTACAAATTCGTAGTTCAATTGTTTCAGGTATATGTCCTTTAATCTTCTTTTCCTTAGCAGAAATTTGTACAAGTATTTCTCGGTAGTATAATAATTTTTCATTGTCCCCCTTTTCAGAACAAATGCCATATTCCCGTGATGGTATGCAATGAGTTCCCGTAGGGTCTTACTGTTATCGTCTTCTCCTAAATATCGGGCTTTGATGGCTTCTGAGGATATAAACTTATCCTCAGCCAAGAGTTCTTTATGGCATTCCAATAACTTGTTATATACTTCATCCAAGTAGGCATTTAAAGTTCTTACCTTTTGGGAATTGCCTCTGCCGCGACTTTTGTTACTATCCCAATCTTTAATTGGTATAACGCGCTTTAAACTTATTTCAGAACGCTTTCCGTTAATTGTGATACGTACATAGATGGAAAGTTGATTCGGATTGCTTCTTGATTTTCTGGTAAAGAAAATTACCGTAAAAGTGTGTTTTGTTTTCATTTTCAATGACTTTGAGTTAAACAATATTGTTAAATCGAAAGTCAAATCATACCCGAAAGTTCTCTAAAGATAGTACATTTTTGATGAAACATTGCACACCTAATTGCACACCTTTTATATGGTTTTAAATGAAATCAATTGAATGCATAAAAAACAAAAAACACTGAAAATCATACGATTAACAGTGTTTTGCCATGACCTATTTCTAGGTTCGTCGGGGTGGCAGGAAGACCTACAACTCCCATTATATTAGTAAAATCAATAAGTTCAAATTCTAATTAATAATTGGTAACCGAATAGGTAACTTATTTGATAAGAACTTTTGCTTTGTTTTACCTCTTTATTAAGGTGGTGCAAATATAATAGCCCAATTTCTATTATACAAGATAAATTTTAGTATTTTTTATAAAATGATTCTCCTCAAAATTATTAGTTAAATCAGAAATTCTTTAAGTGTTTACTTCATAACCATTTAGTAATTCTAATATTAGAAAGTCTTTGGATTGTCTTTATACAACTCCTCTAATAAATAATATATAAAACTTCATAAACGTCAATCAGAAATAGAATTCACAATCTTGACAAAAATTTTACTTATGTGGAAAGTAATAACATGACAAAAGTCATAAAATTACGACATAAAAAGCTATACATTAGCAATATTTAAAAGATGTATTTTCCTGCTTTTAAATAAAAATATTAACTCACAAAAGTAGTCTTAATTAGTGACGATAATTTTTACAAAATGGTTACTTAAAAATTAACATTATGACTAAATAAAAATATCATTTAATAAATACAAAAAGCATTTTATTTTATGAGAGTTACAGCCCAAAAATTACTATTATTCCTATTTCTACCATATTATACGTATTCTCAATATGAAGTAATTGGGGTTGTGAAAGATTCCACAAATAACCCTATTGAATTTGCAAATGTCGTCTTAACCAATGAGCTAAATAAAATTGTTGTAGGAACCATCACAAATAAAGAAGGACAATTCAAATTATCAACTAGAAAAGGCGACTACAAATTAGTGACCTTGTCTTACCTTTGTTTTTTAATCCATTTATTCTGCAATATTGTTCAATTGTTCAAGTTCATTTAAGTCCAATTCAACGTCCTTGACTTTTAGTCCATTGTTTAAGGGTTCTTTCTCTTTGCGCTAAGGTATGATTTATACCACTCCTTCCATGTATCGAACATACTGTCTCTGTCTTCAATCATTTATAAGAACTTTTCCTTTTACTTCGCAGCATCGTAACACGTCGTGAGAAATTCTTTAGATTAAATATTTGACTAATACTTTTTTGAGGAAACCACGCGTTTAATAAATACTTCTCTAGATGTTATTAACCTAATAAAATACATTTGATCATCAAACCTTGAAAAATCCATTTTAACACGGTTCATATTGCCTTGGGATTTATAAGTTTCAACCAAAGTTCCTTTAGCATCAAATACCTCTAAGGTTACATCGGTCTCATATTCAAATCTATAATCAATAGTTAACTCACTGTCGTACGGCACTGGATAGGCCTTAACCGATGTCTGTTTCAATAAACTACTTTCGTCCGTTTTATTTGTTTCGTTACTAGAACAAGTAATCTTATTTCTCTTAGGTGAATACGTTCCCGTATTTGTACCATCATAACAATCCGTACAGAAGGTTTCACATACAACGGCATGAGCGATAACATAAAGCCCCGCAGTAGTATCCACCTTAATAGGTCCTATAGAATAAGACGACACATAATCCAAACCATCTGCTTTAAATGGATATTGACCAGGCGCAACCGTTTCCACTTTACCTTTTTTCGGGTAAGGATCACAACCTATATATAAATGTACCTCACTTATACCATAATAATGTGTTACATTATAAGTTACGGTCATTTCTCCATTTTGGTAATCTATAGTCACATCGCCAGCAAGGATTCCTTTAGTGGTATCACATAAACCAGCACCAATATATAGATCCATAGTATAAGTTCCTTCTGTACCTATATAATTGGTCCAACCCCAATTATCAAAACCATTATCTATGAAACAGGTAGCTCCTGTATTGTTCAATCCATAACCTGTTTCGCAATTATAGAAACTATCATCACATACATCACCTATACCGTCATGATCTGTATCAGACTGGTCTGGATTATATGCTTCAGGACAGTTATCCATACAATCACTCACACCATCATCATCTGTATCAACTGTATCATCTAATCCCAAACAAACGTCACAGGCATCACCAACTCCATCACCATCAGTATCCTCTTGGTTTGGATTGTAGGTATTCAAACAATTATCAACATCGTCACAAATACCATCTTGATCACTATCTGTACAAGGTGATCCACAAACTACGGCATGTGCAATCAGATAAATACCATTGGCATCATAAGCACTAGCATCAATAGGGCCAACCACATAAGTCGAAGTATCATTCAGACTTCCGGAATTATAAGGATACTGACCAGGCGCCACGGTAGGATTGCTTCCAATAAATGGATATGGTGTACTTCCTATATAAACATGAGCTTCACTAATTGAATATCCTGCAAATACATGATAAATCAACGTTACATTTCCATTAAAATAATCTACAATCATATTACCCACATGTACTCCCTTATCCACATAACACAATCCTGCTCCCGAATAAAGCTCCATTGTATAACTTCCTTCAGCATCGAAGTGGTTAGTCCATCCCCATCTGCTAAATCCATCCCCAATGAAACAGGAATTAGATTCACCATACTGGGCAAATGCAGTATCACAACCGCCATTATCTCCATCACCTTCACACTCGTCTTGGATCACTTCAACTGTATCCGTATCAGAACATCCTTCTGCAGTAGTCACCGTTAAAGTATAAATGCCAGGCTCCATCACTGTGGGATCCTGTTCATTCGACATAAAGTCGTTAGGTCCTGTCCAATAATACGTAACATTTTCAATATTACTGCTACCATACAGCACAACCCCTTCTTCGTCCATTCGTTCATAACACACATCCTCTGGATAATCTGGATCTCCATTGTTATTACAATCACCACAAGCTACTGCATGGGCAATCACATAAATACCGTTGGCATTATAAGCACTTACATCAATAGGGCCAATCTCATAAGTTGAAGTACCACTCAAACTTCCTGAATTATAAGGATATTGCCCAGAAGCAACAGTTTGCTTGTCTCCAATAACCGGATATGGCGTACTGCCCACATAAAGATGAGCTTCACTTATTACATAGCCCTCAACAAGGTTATAACTAACAATCACTTGTCCACTGTTATAGTTAACGGTAACATCTCCCACATAAACTCCCTTATCCAAATCACATTGACCAGTACCAGCGTACACTTCCAAAGTATAAAGCCCTTCGGTTTCAAAATAATTGGTCCAGCCCCATCGGCTAAATCCATCCTCAAGGAAACAGGTATTAGATTCACCATACTGGGCAAATGCTGTTTCACAACTTCCAGGATTGTCAGCATCGCACTCCAAAATAACATCATTACCTGCATTGGCCTCTGGTTCAACTCCCGTGTTATCCCACTGGCAGGTCGTATCGTTGAACACGTAGTCGTCCCAACAGTTCACCATGGCCGGCTCTTCTGGCTGTGTGCCTTGGTTCTCCCACATACAGGTCGTATCGTTGAACACATAGTCGTCCCAGCAGTTTACAG
>NZ_BAABCY010000060.1:0-43773 GCF_039539345.1 Snuella lapsa
TAATTTTTAATATAACTAAAGTGCTGCAATGAAATTGCAGGGTTTTAGACCCTAATTTGAAACCAATAAATTCAGCAATAGAAAAAAAAGGAATTTCCCTACTGCCCCCTCTTTTCCCAAAGAGGGGAATGAATTTCGCAAAGCGAAAGAAAGGGGAGTTCCCAACTTTAAGAAGTAGCCAATTAAACCTGTTTCGGCACACAAAACACATTTACAGGTAAAGAATCTCCATCCTTAAAGGGCTGCAAATTCATATCCAAAACCTCATAACCATGAGATTTAAAAAAGTCTACAATACGCATATCGCTATTAGTTTCTACAACAAATATAGGCTCAAATGCTTTTAAAGTTTCTTCAGCTCCCTTCAATATATCCAACTCAATACCATCTACATCAATTTTTATGAGATCACACCTATTCACACTGTTGTTCTGGACATAAGAATCCAGTCTAAACATGTCAACCTGTGTCTTCACCCCAGAATGTATAGACTCTAAAACATTGGACGTCGTATTACTCAAATACAGGTCTATAATCTTATTTTCATTTCCCAAGGCTGCATGATTGGCGGCTATAACTACCTCCAAATCATTCTTGACAATGGATTTTTGAAAGGACTTAAAAACCGTTGGATTGGGTTCAAAAGCATGTACGCAACCTCCATTTTTACTTACAGATTGTGCCCAAACCAAACTCAAAAATCCAAAATTAGCACCAATATCAAACACAACGCAATCATCTTGACAGGCTTTATATGTTTTAATTATTTCAATACTATTATTTAACAAAGTACTTTCAACCCCCTTACCTTTTGCCTTGGCTACATCCTGAATAGAACCAAAAAACCAAAACCCCATATCATAACCGCCATAAACTTTCTTAACCTTTCCAGAAACTTCCCTATAACTTTTTTTTCCACGAAATAGCATATCCCGCAATGGCTTCAAAAATTTCAGCTTTCCCAGCTTAAATCTCAATTTACCAGGCAAACGCCTGTATACAGATACTAATAATGACTTTAGCATGTTTACACTACTTATACTTCTTATTCTTCGATCAAATATAACTTTATTAATTCATTTGCAAACAGCTTACTTGCCTCCCTATTACCCTTTCTAACTACGTGAATAGCATCATAAAAATAAGGTACTTCCTTAAAAACATCGGTATGGTTAATAACATTGCGACTAGACGAAAAACACTTTACATTTCGGGTTTTATCTGGTGAAAAATAATAAATCAGTTCAATATTGTTTTGTTTACAAAGCGTTTCAATCTTCTTCAAATAAGGATTCTTAAACCTTATTTCTTTTTCAGTTTTATTCTTAAGCGCTGGCGTTCCAGTAACATTCGAATAGGTATAATTCCCTAAGCTATCAAACCGATTGCGCTTATGTGGGTAAAAAACACTTGACAAGGCAGGAAAAAACAATTCCGTATTATAATAGCTAAGACCTAAAAAAGGAGTCCATTTGGAATACCTCAATACATTAAAACCTTCTTTAGGAGCTAGAGAATTATAATAATTAAAAACATAATCTTTATCCCTATACATTAAAAACCGATAATCATTATCCCCCAAAAAATTATGCTGTCTGTCAAACGCCTCCAATGAAGTATTCAAGACGCAATAACGGGTGATTTTTCCATTAGCTAAAAAATGTTGCAACATTAAGTAATGATTGGATAAGCCTGTATCGTCAATAGCTAAATTAATACCTTGCTTTCCTGTAATAGAATCTATAATATGTGTATTTAGTGTTGTTAAGCCAGTACTGGCCCCTAAAATAATATAGTCAAAATCAGAAACCTTAACCTCATTAACCAAAAAAGGAGGTTTATAAAAGGCCGATCGGCGAAGTGTCCAAAAACTTGCTACAGATATAATATGTAACAATAAATAAAAAACGACACCAAAACTTAAAATATAACCTATAAACTTTTTCATTCACAAATATGACCTTTATTACCCAAATAAAAAGCAGTACTTCGCTAAGCACAACCAACATCTCATTTCAAGCCTCCAATATTACTTTAAAATTGAAAATATATAAAATCGGACGGGTTTTTAAAAACCCCTAGAAACATAATCAATAACGCAATTATCAAACCTCCTAAAAACGAAAATTCCAACGCATCCCGTTGCCTTTTAAACGCCCGAAACTCCATACACAACATAATCAAAATACTAAACCCACTAATCAATGAGAACAACAGGTACTTAGGAGTATTATAGAACACATCCAAATCAAAAGCTTTAAACAAAAACAACGTCTTTAGATAAATTAAAGCGGCCTCTATACTATTACTTCTAAAAAACACCCAAGCCAATGTAACCAATAAAAAAGTCCCAATCATAGGTAGTAGCTGCCGCAATGCAAACCCAGATTCTTGATACTTTTTGGTATTGCGAAACAATAGCAATGGTACAAAAAGCAAAGCATGAATACCTCCCCAAACAATAAAGGTCCAATTGGCCCCATGCCAAAACCCACTTACCAAAAAAACAATACAAACATTGCGTACTTGTTTATAAAGCGAAACTCTAGAGCCCCCCAATGGAATGTAGACATAATCACGAAACCAAGTAGAAAGCGAAACATGCCACCGTCTCCAAAACTCAGCTATATTTCTGGAAAAATAAGGAAATCTAAAATTAGTCCTTAAATGAAATCCAAATAAACGCCCCATCCCTATAGCCATATCAGAATAGCCCGAAAAGTCGCCATAAATTTGAAAACCGAACAACACAGCTCCCAACAACAATTCCAATGTCGAAAAACCACTGGGATTCTCAAAAATAAGTGACACAAAAAAGGCACAGTTATCTGCTACCACTACTTTTTTGAACAAACCCCACAATATTAAATGCAATCCACTCTTTGCAAAATCGAACACAAAATGCCTGCCTTCCGTAAACTGCGGCAATAAATGCCTTGCGCGTTCTATAGGACCAGCAACCAACTGGGGGAAGAAGGACACATAGGCAGCAAATGCTACTAAATCCTTTGTAGGCTTAAGTTCTTTTCTATAAATATCAATCGTATAACTTAAAGTTTGAAAAGTATAAAAAGAGATACCAACTGGTAAAATAATCTGTAAAGTAGCTGGATGCATAACAACACCCAAGCTATGCCAGGCATCAACCCATGTATCTACAAAAAAATTATAATATTTAAAAAAACCTAACAACCCCAAATTACATACCAAGCTCACCAATAAGAGAACCCTACGCTTTACTTCATGCTTTTGCCTTCCCAACTCAAAACCAACACAAAAATCTATAAGCGTACTTACTATAATCAACCCTAAAAACCGATAATCCCACCAACCGTAAAACACATAACTGGCAACAATAACGAACCCATTTTGAACGCGTAAGTATTTTTTAAAAACAAACCAATACAACGCAAATACCGTAGGAAGGAAGATTAAAAATGGTAAAGAGTTAAAAAGCATCCAATTATAATATTTCTATAATATTCATACTTTTTCTACTAGGGTGTTGAATCATTTTAGATAGCTTATCCTCATCCAAAGAACCAATAAACGCATCTATACTACTGTTTCTATGAATGCCTTTAAAAAGAAACCCGTCTTCCAAAACCTGTTTATGAAAATTAATAGCACTGTTGGACTTGACCATATCTATATATCGCTTTATAATTTCGACTCCCAGATAGGTCTCCCTCGCATTTATGGAATCTACAGTATCTTGGGGTGCGACCTCTACCCTTGCTTGTCCAAAAATTTCGCCGCCATCAATTTTATTACTTAATTTATGAACCGTAACCCCTATATTGTTAATATCCCAATTAAACAAGGCCCTTTTTGTACAATCTACCCCACGGTAATAAGGCGAAAGTCCCCAATGCAAATTCAATGTCATTTCAGATAAACCTATAATATTCGACTTAACTAGTGACGTTCCATGATCAAGCATTAAATCCGGATTAATTTTTTTAATAGATTCTTCAACCTTTTTAGAATTTATATCAGCAACTTCAACACATTCAATAGTATTGTCGATAGCTATAAAATCATCTCCATATATTTTTTTATAATAAAGATTGTTTTTGCGGTTACGAGATTGCCTTTCCGCAATAGTCTTCTTTTTTTCAATTTTTAACAAAAGATACTTCAGTATTTTTGTGATAGAAAAGATAGAACGCAGTTTATATTTTCTTTTACTTCTTGAATGGATTCTATGTTTTGGCCTCTCAACAATCAATAAATCAATTTTATGGTATTTATTTATTGTATTAACAAAATAAATTAGTGGAGGTGTGGGAGCACCTATCAGTACAACAAGTCTTACCATTTTAAACTGTTTAAATGTGAATACAAAGAAAACCCTATATGGATGTTCCTACATTGTTGTTCAATATCCGAAAAACCAGACAAAACCACTCGATTCAATCTCATTAAAGCATGGGTATCGCTTAATTCCGATACATTATTTCTTCCTGAATTCACGGTTACCCCAATACGATATCCTAATTTAGAAATTATATTTACACAAGCATCATTATACAACCCATGAGGATACGAGACAGAACATATCTGTTGAGAAGTCACACTATTCAAAAAGTTTTCGGCCGATTTAATGGAGCTTATTAACTCGTCTGCATCGTACAAGGTAACATTCAAATGATTATCCGTATGATTTCCTAAAGTAACAAAAGGATGAGATGCAAACTGCCTTAGCTCACTCTCTGTCATGGGGCGATCCACATCACTCGAGGGATCTAATGATCTTAATCCAAAATTATCCTTTATAAAATCTTCTTGATCTTGCCATTTCATCCTATACAACATAAGATTTTTTGAATGAATTGTATTATTAATCTCTGCATCGGTCTTATGCCCTTTATTCAATTTAATCTCCCTAAACAAAATATCCCACCAAAAAGCTTTTTGTTCTTTAACATGATTGGTAGATATCATAAACGTAGCTTTAACTTTATACTTTTCTAAGATATCTAAACATCTAAAATTATTATAATAGCCATCGTCAAAAGTTAAATATATATACTGCTTGTTTGGATCCAATTTATCCTCAAGAATATCTGTCTCATTAATAAATTCAACACCACGTTTAACAAAATAACTTACAAAAGCTTCAAGTTGACTGATATCCACACCTTCTAAAAAAGCACCGTTTTCAGGAATCAACTCATCTCGATTCTTATAAATTTTATGGATTAAAATAGTTTGAATATAAGGTCTGAAACGAAAATTACTCACATATTTCTCAGAAAAATAATGATTCAAGTTTTTAACGAGCCTCCTCATACTTTTATGTTTCTTACAAATATGGATTAAACAATTTATACTTTACTACTCTTTACACTAAACACATCTATCTTTAGTTTGGGTAATTTAGATAAAATTCCTCAAATGCCTGCTTTTGCTGTTCTATATCAAATAGTTTCCGAACCCTATTTACCGCCTGCCGAGAAATACGTTGCTTTTCCTCCAAAGGCAATGTACTTACCTTCAATAATTGGGTTGCCAATGCCTCTGGCGCACTTTTTGGAACAATCCATCCAGATGTTTCATGCTTTACATTTTCAGGCAGGCCTTCAGCATCAGAAGCAACACATAACAAACCCATGGCTTGTGCCTCAAGTAATGCATTACAAAAACCTTCCGAGATACTATATTGAATATACACTTCATGCTTTTCCAGCATATCCTTAACGCTTTCGGGGCTTTTTACACCTGCCAATACCACATGGTCATTAAGTCCCAATAAATGAATAGTATACACAAGCTCTTCTTTCAAAGGTCCTGCTCCCACAATAGTATATGTAAACGCAACACCTTGAGCCTTTAGTAGAGTCAGAGCCTTTAAGGTTTCAAGCAATCCCTTTTTCCAATGTAATCTGGCTACTGTTAACAGGGTTAAATCCGTTCCACTTTCACTAAAGTACTTTTCCCCTGCTTTAAAAAGGCGCACATCTATAGCTGGTGTTATTTTTTGATATGGTATGGTTTTAGACAAACCGTTCCTAACAGCCAAATCATACAAATCATTAGAAATTGTATGCAACTTATCTACCTGTAGCCATAAATGCTTATAACAACCTTCATGCTTTATCGGATAAATCGCAATATCAAACCCCCTCAAACTAACGGCCATTTTGGCTCCAATGCTTTTAGCCACATGCTCTTTCCCAAGAGCCATCGTTGCAAATCCAAAATGCAACCAGTCTAATGTCACTGTTAAAATATGCGCACTCGCATACAAGTTTTTAATAATAGCTGGCAAAGAACGCTTTGCCCGTTGTTCTAAACTTATAAACTTAACAACGCGCTTAAAATGCCATAGTAGCCTAAAGCATACAACCCCTCCCCAAAACAATTGTTTTAACAAATTGCTTTTTACAAATGGATAAGCGACCTTGGTCGCACACAAAGTAAACGTCGAAGATTTAGTTTGGGAAAATAAAACCACTTCCATTCCCTGTGCCTGCAACCCCTTTATTTTGGACATAAAAAAGGTTTCCGAATACCCAGGTGGCGCTGCCAATACCAATCCTATTTTCATACAACTACTTCTTTATACAAAGTTTCATGACTTCCAATAAAAGCCGTTAATGAAAAACGATGCTTAACATGAGCTTGCATTGCCCCTTTCAATGATACTTTTTCCTGTTCAGAAAGTGCTTTTATCTCTATTAGCTTCTCTTTTAAAGCCATAACATCATCTGGATCGAACATACAATCATCAAAAGGTTTTAAAACATCTTTTATACCACTAACACGAGACCCTATAACAAAAAGCCCAGAAGCCATAGCCTCTATTGGCGCCATAGGCAACCCCTCACCCAAACGTCGTGTAGGGATTACAAACACATCGGCCAAAGCATGATATGGTCTAACATCCTGTTGCTTTCCAAAAAAATAAATATTAGGGTTCATCCTGGCCAGTGCTTGCATCTTTTGACCGTAAACATTACTGCTATCCCCCACAAAACATAATTTCATTTGCTTATCCCCTATAGTATCAAACGCTTCAATTAAAAATTCTATGCCTTTAACCGGAATAAAATTGACAACCGATAAAATAACAAAATCCGTTTTCTTAAACACAATACCCTCTGGCGTTTCATAACGTTTTGGCTGCTTACAATAATACTCAGTATCAACCCCAAAAGGTATAGAAATTACTTTTTTTAAAAGCCGCCCCTTAAAAAAGGCCTGCATATCAAAATTAACCGTTACGATTTTGCTACTTAAAGCACTACGCCAACACCAGGCTTTATTGCCCCACCCCATAGCCTTCTTGGTATATATAAATGGAATCCCGGCCAATTTAGCTGCCAAAGGCTCAGTAATATCCGAACTCCAATGCCAGGAATGAATAATATCAAATCGATGCTTTTTAAAAAACCGAGCTATTTTCAATACCCGAAAAGGCAAACTTATATAAGGACGATAAGGCACAGCAAAATTAAACGTATGCATTTTAAAACCTAAGGACTTTACCTCATCATAAAAAGCACCGCGACTATGAAAACAACAAATCTCAGGCTCAAAATACTCTAAATTAAGATGCTTTACCAAATCATAAACCACCTTTCCACTACCAGCAGTTTCAAAATTGGGTATCGTATAAAGTATTTTTAACCTCTTATGCTTCATAGCCTCTGTCTAAAGATATTCAAAATATTATTTATTAAATAGATTATTAAACATAGCCAGCGTTAACAACATACTTACGGGATGCGAATAACATACAGCATCATGGGTTTTAAACTTTTTATAAATAAGCTCAATATGTGCTAAAGGTACTAGGGTATCAAGCCCCGAATCAAACAAATGGTGCTTCAAATGCTTGTCGTTCGCCTCGCCTACAAATTGCAGTTCCCAATTGCGCATTACATATGGACGGTTTAGGGCACCTTTAAGAATTCGCTTGGACTTATTAAACAATCGGTATGGCAAATTATAAGGCGGTCTGTTTCTACTGTAGTTATATAAATTATATGGCCTTTGCGCCTGCCAGGTAATCTTAGCCAAAGCTGGGGCATGTCGCTTAATATAGGCTATTTGTAGCCGTCTATTAGACAAATAAGCTTCTGGCAAGCTACAAACAAAATCATACATCCTATTATCATAATAGGGCAAGGCTATTGGGGCGGCAGATTCAAAAACCGATAAGTTATTGGAAGACCAGCGGGTAACCGCGTATCGGGACTTAAAAGCACGTAATTTGGCATTGGTATCACCAATGGTTATTTTCGATAACATCTCCGACAGCCGAAGTTTTAAATACGCATCAAAATCTCCTATTAGCCCCCAAGATGTCCACAATAACGCACCTAGCTCATACCCTCCCTTTTTAACAAACCGCTCTTGTATAAGCGACACTTCCTCATCAAAATTTAGTTGAGGAAGCCCCATAGTATCAAACAACAAATCACCCATATGCCCCAAAGAAAATAAATCACCCATAGAGCCAATGGTATTTATAACCGCCATCTGTCTCGGATGCGTAAACTCAGAATAACACCCGTTAATCTTTGCCAACGCATCTATACAAGTCCATAAATACCCCGGTTGTATTTCAAACGACCGAAAAGGCATACCCAACTGTTGCGCTATTTGTTTTGCTATCTTAGTTTCAGGATAGCCATTTTTAAAAGCATAACTAAAAGTATTAACACTGGCATGATTCCTTAAAGCCACTGCTTGAGTTCTACTGTCCAAGCCTCCCGACAAGGGCAATATCACCCGATGCCCCTGGGTTTGTTCCGTAACAATATTTTCAAATAATTCCGAAAACGCATCCAAAGCTTGATTAAAGGGTAAATTTCTAGGACTTGAATGCCATTCAAAATAAGCTTCCGATCCCTGCAATGTACCAGTATCATCTATAATATGTATGCATCCTGGAGCCAATACCTTTTCATCTTGCCAATAAGTATCACTATCTAAAAAAAAACCAGTTGCAACAAAACAACAAATGGCCTTCAAGTCCAACTCATGGGGAGCTGCTACTTTTATGCCAGTAGGACGCTTGGGGATTATATCGGTTTTTAAGGTTTTCAAATCCAAAATAATGGCAATCTAAAATATAGCCTATTTAAGAAACTTATAACTACCGCTAAAATAACCTTATTCATTAAATAATTATAATTATTTTTAAAACGCAAAAAAACCAAACACATTCACCAATCAATTCCATAGTGCTCCAGTACCTTCTAAAAAAATACAAATGGCAACTCTTATTACTCATTAGCATTATTATTGGCTTTTGGCAACTCAGCTTTATGCTTAAAATAATGAAATGGGACATGCTGTCTTATTTCTTTCCAATGAAATATTATATTGGAGAATGCCTCAGTCATGGCTATTTACCCTTTTGGAATCCACATCAATTTTTAGGCTATCCAATTCATGCAGATCCACAAAGTGCAGCGTGGTATCCCATAACCTGGATCATTGGAACAGTATTTGGCTATGATTTTTATGCCATAAATTTCGAATTCCTACTGCACATTTTTATTGGCGGTCTGGGTATCCAAGCTTTGGGTAAAACATTAAAACTAGCTCCAGAGACCGCTTTTTTTATGTCAATTAGTTATGTTTTTTCTGGGATTATTATAGGCAATGCCCAGCACCTCTCTTGGATAGTAAGCAGTGCTTGGATTCCTTTTGTTTTTGTTACTGTCTTAAACATGTTTAAAGCCCCCAATTTCTATACAGCAATAAAAGCAAGCATTTTCATATTTCTTTTATTAACCGGTGGCTATAGCGGTTTTTTCATTATCGTTTTTTACATCCTGTGCATATACACCATACATCAGATCACCAAGTGCCTTCGCAAAAAATCATTTTCAAAACTTTGGTCAATATTAAAGTACATTGGGATCATGTCGGTTTCAACCTTACTTTTATCTGCTGGCTACATTATATCCGTTTTAAAAGTCTTGCCATATTTTTCAAGAGGCCAAGCTATAACTTTAGAGCAAGCCATGCAATACCCCTTTTCATTTCGTGCATTTACCTCTTTTTTATTTCCATATGCCGCAGCAACTAATATTGAGTACTGGGATACAGAATTATCCATGGCTAATGGCTATTTTGGAATCTTAAGCCTTATATTCATTATCTTTTTTTCTTTACGTAAAACCACAAAAAAAGCATTCATACCTTTAATAATTGGCTGTTTCTTTTTACTCGCTGCTACCGGCAACGCTACACCTTTACGCGGTTTACTTTTTAGGTATATCCCAGGCATGAATCTTTTTAAGTACCCGTCCATTTTTAGGTACTTTGTTATCCTATTTTTTATTTTAAGTGCCGGATATATTTTTAATCACCTTATAAAACATTTCCAACACTACAAAACAGCAATTTTAAAAGCATTATTGATTTCCTCTCTTTTAATTACCGTATTAATTGCATACCTAAGTTTTCAAGTACCTACAGATGCTATTTACAATAGCATTACCTATTTAGTCAAAATGAAATTAAGCCCAAATGGTTCCATCACCGCCAATATCATTATACAAGGATTTTTTTATGTTTTTGTATTATTAGGATTAACAACATTAATTTACAAGAACAAGTCTGTAAATCATGCCATTATTGGTCTCTTGGTATGCCTAACGTGCGACATGATCCTATCAACGCAACTCAACATAGGAGCAACAGTCATTTCAAATAGAAATTTTAAAGCTGCGCAGGACGGATTCAACACATTACAGGACGGATTCTCTACGGCAAACTACCATAATAATACCATTAAAGATGCCATTCCAGAAAAAAGCAATGCCTTAAACATTCCCGGTTTATACCATAATTTAAATATATTCGACAAACAAATAGGCTTTGATGGCAGCAACCCGTTCCAATTAACAAATTACAACCTATTTAAAGAATCGCATTACTTCAATACCACACTTAACAATAAGCTCATTTTTCTTTCAGATAGTATTTTTCCAATTAAAGAAATAGATACACAAACCCCACAAATTCCATCACATTTGTTTTTTAATGATGCAGACTATCATACACTATCTCGCTTAAACCTTTCCACGCACCAAAACGATAACATAACAATAACCACGTTTTCACCTAATAAAATTGTTGCAAAAACCCATACCAAAACCCAACAAGTCATTACACTGTTGCAAAACAACTACCCAGGATGGGAAGTCTACATCAACAAACAAAAAAGAGAAATTTACACAACCAACAATACCTTAATATCTGCAATTTTACCTTCCGGAAATAACACAATAGAATTTAGGTACACCCCTAAATTAGAAATTTTAGGAGGCATTATTGCATTGATTACACTTGTATTGTGCCTATTATATAGTATCCTTAAATTCCGACGAATGAAGGAATCTCAATAACCACAAAACACCAACCAATTAACCCGTTATTTTTTAAATTGCCCCCTATACACCCTACTAATTTCAATCAACTGAAATGGCACCATAAGCATATGCTTTATTTTAAGGTTCGAACCGTCAACATCTTGCCATTTACTTAATGGAATTTCCTTAACAAGTCCCAAAACCTCTGCCTTGTTAAAATGAATTCTCAACCTTGCAAGAAGCTCCACATCAAACAACCACGATGTCACAAACGGCGTTTCAAAAAGATTAAGAACCAACTCTTTTTTAAACAGTTTGGCGCCACACTGACTATCATACACCGGTAAATCCAAACTATAACTAACCCATGTTGCAAAAATCCTCCCAAAATAATGGCGCATCATTTTTCTGGTAATTTCCGCCCCTAATCTTTTTACACGAGAACCAAGAACAATTTTCACAGAAGTTGTTTCAGTAAGTTCATCCAAAAAAGACCCAATCTCTAATAAAGGCGTAGACAGATCAGCATCCCAAAAACCAAAAAAATCATATAATTCCTTTGCATACATTTCTAAAATGCCCGTTCTAACAGCATTGGCTTTCCCCTTATTGTGGCCAATTGTAATTATATGAATACGGCTATGGTTTTTATTTTTCATATCAGACAAAACATCCAAAGTACCATCCGTGCTACCATCGTTCACAAAGCATAAATCAACAGCCCTATTCGCATCCAAAAATTGCAAATAGCTCTTAGCACTTAATCTATTAACCTCGTTAAAACAAGGCACAATAATTACTGTTTTTTGCATATCATATAATTTGACAAGCCATAAATATTGATACCTATCCCTTTAAAAGAAGAGGTTATTTTATAATCAACTACCAACAAATTTTTAAGCAGTTTTGATATAAATGTATTTCCGTTCCATTGCACCAGGTCCGACGTGTTTTCGTTTTTTGCTTTAAAAACCCTTTCCTTAATTACCTTTACAATTCGCAATGGCAACAAACTAAAAAAGAAATATCCACTTACAACCTCTGCAAGTCCCACCTTATTAACAAGACCCCTTAACTGCTTGTTATCGTACCTTCTATAATGTTTCAAAAAGACATCGTGAGAACAAAACAACTTTTGAAAAGCTGGAACAGTTATTAAAATATTGGTATCCCTAATTATCTGGTCATTATTTGCAATAACCTTCAAAAAAGCCCGGTCATCCTCTATGTGTTCCACAACATCTAATAACAATACCAAATCAATTTTCGCAATGTCCCCTTCTAAAGCCTCATCTAAAGAAGCATACAGTTTTAAGTTATCAACTTCAAGCGCATTGCTATAACTCGCTATTAAAGAAGCATCAAAAGCAGTATCAACAGCTAAAAAATCCGTTTCAGGATATTGCTTAGCCAACGATGCTATCACAAAAACATCCCCACAACCTATATCCAAAACCGTACCCCCTTTTTTTATTAAAGCATGCTTTTTAATGAGTTTAGAGACCACAACCAACCGCGCTAATTCCCATGGATGACGACTTTCTGCAACTGTATTTCGATGTTTAACCTCAAGTAAATCCATAACGTTTATTAGGCAATATTATAAAAATCATCAAACTCATCTAAAAAAACAGTTGCATTATTATTGGTCTTCACCAAATTAAATGCCTGCTTAGCGATGTCTTGACGAGTTTCCAAAGATGCATTTTTAAAGTCTAACACAGCATCTTTCAAAGCTTGGCTATCCAAAACCCCAACCAACCATCCGGTCTCATTTGGCACTACAACTTCGCGCATCCCCCCGCAATCCGTACTTATAACCGGAACACCCAATGCCATTGCTTCCAAAACCACATTAGCGATACCTTCCTCCAAACTGGGCAACAACAAAACATCGTAGTCTTGCAGTGCTTCAAAAAGCTTTGTTTGCTGCATGCCCTCCATAAAAACCACCTCATCTTCAAGACCCAATTGCCGCCTTTGAAACAAAAGCGCTTCCGGAACCTTCCCATCAGCAATGATATCATATCGAAACAACACACCCTGTTCCTTTAAAAGTTTGCATGCGTTTAAAGCCATGGCATAACCCTTTTTCCAATGATGCCGTCCTACCGACACCATATGTATTGTATTGTTCCCAAAAGGTTTAGGCAACCTAAACAACTTCAATGTAGATTCAGGAATTAAGGAATTTATTACCCGTATCTTCCTAGCAGAAGCCCCATAATTTTGAGACACTTTGCCAATAGCTTTCGATACCGCATGAAAAGCATCCACTTCAGGAAAATACCGCTTATAAGTCGTTTCCAATTCAGGATCCACCAACGGCGAATAATTAATATGGGCACCCCGCAGGCTAACAACAAATTTCACTCCCAAGCGTTCCTTTAAAAAAAACCAATTTTCAAGATCCTTGGCCCATTGTAAATGAAACACGTCTGGCAAATATAGCAGCACAGCTACATAACGAGACCACCAATTGTATTTGTGAAAAATCCCAGACCTAAGCTTAATTTGTTGTCGCAAAACAAAAAATCGCTTAGGATATTTTACCAATAACAAAACGGTGCGCCAAAAAGTAAATACAAAATTCTTAAACCGATTAGAATACACTGGGTAAACACGAATCCTACCACTATTGTACTCTGGCAACCTGTGTAATTTTCCAAAAAGAACAACCTCATGACTGGTAGCAATGCCTTTTATTAAAGCCTCTATAAAGGTCGTACTAGGTATGCTCCCAGAATAAATAGCGATTTTCAATAGTGATATTATAAATTTAATTACGCATTAAAGATAAATTAATTATCAAACAAACCACAACAAAACCAGCTCCCCTCTTTAATCAAAGAGGGGAATGAATTTCGCGAAGCGGAAGAAAGGGGGGAGTTTCAGAATGAATTCCACAATAGCGAAAAAAAAGGAAGTTTCCCTCAAACCAATCCCGAACTAATAGCCCACTTTTGCCAAGCATAAACATGCCATACACCCCAAAACTCCTTGTGTTTACCATCAAAAAAATCACGCACATACTGCCTAAAAGCAGCAACATCCAAAACAGCCGCACCATAAAAAGCATGCTCAAACACAACACGCATAACATCAGGCTTTAATACATCGTGCAACCAATCGTACATAGGCACCGAAAACCCTTTCTTTTCAGTTTGAATAAGCCGCTTTGGGTAATGCAAGCTCAAAACAGTTTTTAACAAACCTTTCAAATTAAACCGCCCATGCCGTTGCTCAGGCACCAAACCCCAGGCATAAGCAATACTGTCTTTTGCCAAAAAAGGAACACGTACCTCCAGGCTGTTGGCCATACTCATCCGATCGACCTTAACCAACACCCGCTGCATATGCCCATAAAATTCATTATACCGTAACCAATGTAACAACGCCCCATCAGACATCCCATTTGGTACCTTATACAAGCGCTCCAAAGCCTCGGCAAAAGGAGTGTTGGGCATCAAGGCTTCCAGACGCTTTAAAGAAATATGACAGTGCTTGGACATCACAAACGCATCCAAACTTCTATAAAGATATGGACTCCAGGAATGCCATAATTTGAGTTTAATCCCAAGACGTACCAGAGGTTTTCGTATCATAAACGGAATAGAGAACCATCCCCGCTTCCTTATAACATCTTGCATACGCGGATAGCCAAAAAACAGTTCATCCCCACCATCACCAGACAACATGACCGTATGTTCCCCTTTAGCCAGTTTGGTAATCATATAAGTAGGCAAACTTGAATAATCCCCAAAAGGCTCAGTAAGACTTTGAAAATGTGCATCAAGATGCCCTAACATTACCGAGGCATCCATAGGAGCCGTAGTATGCTCTGTACCTAAAAACGCAGCATAATCATTTGCTGCTTCACTTTCGTCATGCTGTTCCGAAGCAACAGCAACAGTAAACGTATTCAAATCCGGTTTATGCTTCTTAGCCAAGGCGCAAACCAAGGGGCTGTCAATACCGCCGCTTAAAAAAGCCGCCAAAGGCACATCACTTACCAATTGCTCACTAACTACATTACTTAACACCCTATCAAATTCCGAAACCTCAGCAGCTTCCGGTATCGTTGTTGTACCTACCCCTTCAAACTGGGTAAGCAATGTACTTGTAACATCCCCCGTAGCAGACACACTAAGCAACTCCCCAGGGCGTACTTGAAAAATATTTTCGTAAATAGTATCCGGAGCCTGCATATAGCCCAATCCAAAATACCCTTTTACAACCGAAGGCCTGAGCCTTAAATCCGACTTAAAAAAACCATGCTTAAAAATCTGGTCAAATTGAGAAGCTGCCACCACCCCTTGCTTTCCAAACCCATAAAATAAGGGCTTGATACCTGCAAAATCACGGGACAAATATAACGTTCTGTTTACAGTATCTACAATAGCAATGGCAAACATACCATCAAGCGAACGCATAGTAGCCTCAATACCCAGAACATCTAACAAATGAACCAACACCTCCGTATCACAATGCGAGCTTAAATTGTGCAAACCATGCTCAGATGCCAAACGCTTATAATTATAAAGCTCCCCATTAAACACAACACAATAACGCTGCGACGGACTGTATTGTGGCTGATTACCCTTGGCGCTCAAGTCCAAAACAGCAAGGCGATTAAACCCCAATTGGTAGTAAGACCCTCCCATTATAGCGTTTGAATCCGGCCCGCGTTGCTTGGAAAGTGCTAAAAGAGCATCAAATGTCTCAAATGCCGTTAAACATGCTTTGCCATATACAAACTCCCCAAGTAATCCACACATACCCTATGCCTTTCTTCCTAAAATACATTGGTGCATACCAAAACCAAACTTCGACATTAAAAATTCCCGAACACTCCATAGTCCCAATTTATTGCACCCGCCAATCACCCAACGGTGATTGATCCACTTAAAATAGCCTTTTTTACCAAAATCCAGAATAATCGAATCGTATTTTAAAAGTCTAAAATAAGATGACACCAATCGCTTAAATTGTTTGGGGCTCATGATCTTCTCTATAGGCTGATCCGACCAATTACCACCTTCCATATGGTCAAAAACCTTTTTATTGGGTGTGGTCATAATCAAATACCCCCCAGGTTTCAAAACCTCATAACATACCCTTAAATAAGCATCCTGATCCTCTATATGCTCTATAACCTCCTGTGAAATAACAACATCGTAGTACCCCTTTTCAAAAGGATACTCCAAAGCACTCCCCTGAAAAAAACGAACATGCGGATGTTGCTGTTGGGCAATTTTAACGGCCTCCTCAGAAAGCTCAATCGCATCAGTAGTAACAAATTCACCCACAAAGGCTGTAAAACGGCCATCGCCACATCCCAGGTCCAAAACACGAACCTGCTTATTCCCGTGCATAATACGGCTTAAGTACTGTAATATCTTTATAGACCGTCGCATTTGCAAATAATTCATACGCAAGCGCTTAGACCACAAAGCATCGTAATACGCTATCTGTTCCCTACTGCTCTTTTTACTCATTCAATAATCGTTTTACCTGTTTAAGCACACGGTATTTCGTCCGAACCTTGTGCCACTTAAAAAGTGCCTTTTTAAAATTATCCCGATACCGCTTTAAAACAACCTGTTTAATGTTTTCTGCCAACTCCTCAGAAAAATAAGTCTTACACATTCTATAAGTATGTACATCCAACATCACCGATCGGCTTCCAACCTCCCTACTCCCTCCTGTAGGCGCTGTTGCATGTAACAATTTAGCATTTGCATTATACCAAATGGCATACCCATGTTGATAGAGCTTTAGAGCCATGTCCCGATCCTCACCTGCCCCAGTCGGATCAAACGATTCCTCAAAACCTCCAACAGCATTAAATACGGTCTTCAGCATCGCCGAACACCCAGCTGGAAAAGCCAGAGTAATTCTTGAAATAGCACCCTCAGGATTCGAGGTCATCACCTTTATAAAATTAGCATTCTTTGTCTTTAAAAACGAATTTCCCTTAGGCTTATAGGCTCCCGTTGGATCACAAATAGCACCAGCTACCACATCAAAACGATCATGTACGATCGGATGGGTTATTTCCCTAAGAAAATTGGCTTCAATCCGGGCATCATCATCCAAAAACACCAAAATCCCCCCTTCACTATGCTTTGCCCCTATATTTCTGGACACACAAGGCCCCAAGGTATCAGTCACAATATGCTTGCAATGTGCCAAGGGTTTTGGATCATCAGACTGATCTACTACAATAATCTCATAATTGGAAATATCCTGATTTAAAATATCGGCAAGCAACAAACTAACATGTTCAAATCGGTTTCGGGTAGGGATAATAATACTAATTAACATGCTAACAATTTAAATAATGAGAGCCGCTTTGGCTATTCCGTTTACGACTCGCCTCAATAGAACCAAAAGCCTTCTCAAATATCCTATATTTTTTTAAATACCCCCAAGCCTTTCTTAAATTTAATTGAAGTACCTGTATTAAAATAAGCCTGACCAGTCGCTGCTTAACAAGCCTAAAATCTTTTTTAGAATAAGTGCTATTAATATTGGCATAGCGAACCTGTAAATTCTTTACCTCATGATGCCAGTACACATCACTAAACAAATAGTCCTTTGGCATGTTGCGCACCCTGGCATCATGATAAACATATGCATCAGGCACAACACCCACTTTAAACCCGTGGTAAGCTATACGCTGACAATAATTATTATCCTCACCATAATGCTTAAAAATAGGATCAAACCCACCAACCCGTTCCAATACCTGCCTGGGCAATAACCAGGAAGCAGCATTTACAAAAGGCACTTCATAAACAGCCAATGCTGCTTTCTTTAAAACATAATCACTGTAAAAAAGGGGGTTGGCCATCATAAACTGCGAAAAATAGTACTCCAGCGCATCACCCTTCCATGTACATTGCACAGGACTCAGCACCCCATATAATGGTTCCCTTTTAAAGCCCTCTACCAGCTGTTCCAAAGTATCCGGTCCAACACGAGCATCTTGGTTTAAAAGAAACACATAATCAGCTCCCTGTCCCAAGGCATAAGAAATTCCAATATTATTAGCCTTACCAAAACCCAGGTTCTCTGGCTGTGCCAACACCTTAACATCTGGAAAACGAGATGCTATCTGGGCAACCGTACCATCAGTACTCGCATTATCAACCACCACAATCTCGGTAGTAAGCCTGCTCGACACCAGGCTTTCAATACATGCTTCTATCCACTGCTCCCCATTATACGTAACAACAATGGTATATAAGTTCATCATTTACCTAACCAGTTTTAATAACAATCTGCCAATAATTTTGTCCTTATGCGCTTCCACCCAACGGTGCAACGGATGCGCCAGGGAACGTTGCAGCTTCTGCCGCTTTAATTCTATTTCTATGGGATTACCATACACCTCTATAAAAGAAGCAGCATTTTTAGCATATATACGTTCCAAGCCCGCACTGTGCAAAGCTCCTTTTTTGTTCAACGCATTCATCAACGAACCATCTTGGTGTTGCCGGTAATAAAACAATACTTCCGGCAATTTACAAACCGTCCCGCCATCTTGCAACAAACGCAACCAATAGTCCCAGTCCTCATACAGTATCTGTTCATCATAGCCACCTACCCGCTCGTAATCTGCTTTCTTGTACATGGCACTGGCAAATATCATATTGGACACCAACAAATCCTTATAACTATAATCCTTTAAAAGCCAACGCCCTTGCTTGGCACCAAAATAAACAGCCTCACAATATACTACCTTCAAATCCGGGCGGTTTATAAATTGGGCAACCGCCTTTTCAATAAACGTAGGAGCAAAACGGTCATCCGCATCTAGGGGCAAAATATAAGTTCCCTTGGCATGACGAATACCAAAATTACGGGCACTACCCAAACCGCCATTAGCCTTAACAACCATGCTAATACGGGCATCTTTGGCAATATAAGGCCTAACGACACTTTCCAAAGCATCCGTAGAACCATCATCTACAACTATAAGCTCCCATTCCCCATAAGTCTGCTCCAAAATAGAATCGATAGCTTCACTTATAAAATGCGCCGAATTATAACTGGGAATGATTACCGAAACTAAAGCCATAAAAATGCAGGTTATTTAATAGAAATTAGCTTTTTAATTTTTTTAAAAGGTGTAAGCAAAAAACGTCCCAATCTATATTCAATAGACTGTGTTAAAACAATATTCCGCTTATACAACCTATCATTATTTTTTAACAAACGCAACGTCACGCGTTTAAAGTGCGCACTATAAATATTAAAATGCTTATTAAAAATATAAGACTTTAGCTCTAAATCGTGAAAGTTAGTAGCTTTCATATTTCTTGAGTTTTCCTTAATACGGTAATAAAACAATGGCTCCTTAATAATCTCCATACGCCAACCCTTAGCTAAAATAGCAATCCAAAACTCCCAATCCTCATACCCCGTGGTCATATGCGCATCATAACCACCAACCTGTTCCCAACAGGATCTTCTAAAAAGAGCATTCCCCAACCCTTCATTTTTAGTAAGAAAGTTTGTAATTGTTCCCCCTTTAGGCCTTACAACATGCTTTATTTTTCTATCTGACACCAAATAATGGTAACACCCAACAACAGCAACATCGCTGTGGGTTTCTAAAATGTCTAGCGCCTTTTCAAGAAAAGTAGGCTCAAAATAATCATCCGCATCCAATGTTAAAATATATTCCGATTCAGACAGGGCTATCCCAAAATTTCTGGCGCTGCTCACCCCTTTGTTAGCTTCGTAATAAACCTTTATTTTTTCATGGTCTAGACGCTTTAAAATATCTTTCGTGCTTTTATCCGAACCGTCATCAACAATAATAATTTGATAATCATTCAAGGTCTGCCCCAAAATAGAATTAATGGCATCCTCAATATAAGCGCCATCATTATAACAGGGAATTACAACGGTTATTCGATACGACATAGGCATTTAACTAGCTTTAATTATTTTTCCCATTCTATAACTATCCATACCCATAACCAACAAAATAGAATAGCACACTAAACAGGTACCTTTAGCCAAACCACAACTTTTGGTATATAAATATAAGAAGTTTAAATAACTAGGAGGATATACCCTGTTCCGTAACAAAGCCGTTGCCAGTTTTAAGATCCTGTTTATAAAAAACACCTCCGAAGCATCTGTAAGCCTAGTATAAACGCTCTTAAATGTTTTTTGGGCAACTATATACTTCCTTTTAAAAGCCAACAGCTCGTTTTGCTTAAGGCTTTCCTGTATTGAACCTAAATGAATCCTTCTATAGGACAATATGCTATTTATAAATACCCCATTTAAACTATTATGGGATAATAATTGAGCACAAAAATTAAATTCCTGACCAGAAAGCAAACTTTCATCAAACCTTACCGCTCCAATTTTACTGCGCTTTATAAATAAATCATCCGTAATCCAATGTACTTGTTCCTGTATAAAGTGATCTGCCGTTAAAGCAAGGCTATCATTAAACCCATAGTAACCTATAGGCTCTTGCCTGCCATCAGCATAAAAATTAACACTCTTCGAAACCACAAAATCCACTTCTGCATTATTTAAAAAAACGGCTAATTTATTCTGGATAAAATGCTTTTCCATCAAATCGTCACTATCAAACCAATTAACATACTCCCCACGGCTCATTTCCAACGCATAGTTTCTGGCCGCATTACCGCCCTTGGGCCGATTCTCTGGCCGATGGTACAACTTAAAACGCGCATCCTTATCACAATACGATTGGACTACGGCTACCGTAGCATCCGTAGAACCGTCGTCCACAACAATACATTCCCAATGTTTATAACTTTGTAACGCAACAGAAGCCAACGTTTCACCAATTAAAGCAGCACGGTTATAAGCAGGAATAAGTATGGACACTAAAGGCTCAGGCATTGTACAAAGCTATAAGTTTTTTGTTAACCAATCCCATATCATAATGCGCTTTCACAAACTGCCTGCCTGCCACGCCCATCTTACCCCATTCCGGCTCACAATGTATAAGCCTTTGCAATCCTAAAGACAAAGCATTTAAATCATTGGCAGGTACCACAATGCCATCAGCTACCATGGCTTTTACCGATCCTACGCCAGTTGCCAATACAGGCAACTCGCAAGCTTGTGCTTCCAGTAACACGGTCGGTAAAACTTCTGCAATACTCGTTAGCATAAAAATATCCGAAGCGTTCATAGCTGCCTTGACCCCTACCGTGGACTTAGCCCCCACAAACCGCACATGTCCGTCCAGTTTCAACGCAACAACCAAATCCAGCAACTCCTTTTGTAAGCTACCTGTCCCAATGATTGTATACTCAAAACGACGCTCTGGAAACGCCTTAACCAATGCTGCAAAGGCCTCAATTCCTAGGTGCAAAGCCTTTTCTTTTTCCAGGCGGGCAACCGTTAAAACGCGAACCACGCCCGCATCCCTATCTACCTTTTCTTTCTTAAAAAAAGCAACATCTATACCATTGGGAAGATCAACAATTTTGCTTTCCGAAAACCCAAAATCAACAAGGCACTTACGGTTATAATCAGAGATCGCTACTACCGTATCGACCGCCTTAATCAAAGGCTTGTACAAACCACCCCCTTCCCGTAGCCCCAAACGTACATCATAGCCATGAAAGGTGGTAATGAGTTTTACGGGCAGCCCCAATTCCTTTAATACGGCAGCTTGCAGACCATTGTTACCAAAATGCGCATGAATCACATCAATCTTATGCTTTAACACAAAGTGCACCTGAAAAAAAAGCTGATAGGCTTTAGGGTACGCAGCATGCCGTTTCTTTGTCAATGCTTTTCTATAATACCGGTAATGCCCCTTAAAAACACTAAAAAAAACGATAAGATAAACCAATAATTTGCGTCGCCGCCACGTACTCGGCAACACATCTGTTTCATCAAAAGTTCGTGATAACAGATAAGAAGCTTCAAAACCGGCCAAAGCAACCATGGCTTCCCTATCCTTCCCCAAACTACAATAAACCCTAACATCGACCCCTTGCCCCTTAACGGCTACCACTTGATCCCGAATAAAGGTTTCCGATACGGTTGGAAAGGCATTCACCCAAAATAAAACGTTCATGGTTATATTAAGTTTATAAATTTATAATTATTGTTATAGTTAAACCCAAAAAGCCAACTTAAAACCTAACCAAAATTTTTATTTAATTTTACAATCTTAATTTAAGATATCGTGGTAAAACACATAATACTGTCACGTGCATTGGTTTGTAAACCTTTATCCCTCCTTTTATAAATCCTGTCTCCTAAATTATAAATATAAGAGTTATCATTATTCATTAACGCCCTTTTCAAACTAATTAAATTTGAATAAGTACTCCTACTTAACCCTATAAAGTCCTTGGCATGACAACAAATCTCAAGATTGATTGCTGCATTTATTTCATATTCATATTCTTCATTAAAAAAATATACGGCTTCATAATTACTTTTTTTTAAAGTTTTGAATAAATATTCATGGTTTTCTCCAGACGTAAAAAAGAACTTCTTTCCAAAATCAACAGCTTGAATCATCTCAACTAGTTTACTAATATCGACCAATAAATTCTCGCCTTTTTCTACAACTTTGTACTTTGCATATTCAACCCAATCGGATTCAGTCCTTATCTGTAACGCAACATAATCTTTCTCTTGAGTATATTTCTCTACAATATCTAGATATCTTTCTTGCAATTTTAAAGCTTTTAATGCCAATATATTCATACTCCCTTTAGACATTTCTTTATTTACTCGTTGTTCGTCCAAAAGTTTCACAGCATATTCGTATAAATCTTTGTCATTCTTTAAAACATTATTTCTTATGTGAACATTATATTTTAAACGCTTTTGGGATACTATTAAATCTTGTCCCTTATTATATTTCCGCATATAATCATTAAAATGTTTAATATCATAAATATCAGAGAACAATATCTTTTTTTTCCACCCAAAATAAGGCTCTACTAGTACGTAATTATTCTTTATCGCCAAATCACAAGCACTAAATAAACAATGCAGTTTATTACATAACCCTCCTTGTAATTTTACTTCTAAATAAATAACGTCATGACGGCGAGTCAATAATACTGTTATGGTATCAAGAAATTTCATCAATACTCTATTAAGAAATCTTATCATGTTAACTTACCATTACCTACTAAATAATAAATTCTTTTTCTCAAACTATTTTTACTATACCTCCCTATTTTATCAACTTGTAAGACCGAAAACAAAAACCAAGTCAACAACATAATAGCTGTTCTAAAACTAATTAATCTATACCTCACTAATAAAAAATAAAATCTAAAAAAATAAATAGTATTTCTGTTTTCTATAGTATATTTCTGAATAAATGTTAAAATATTAAATGCTAATAGCAATTTATAGGTTGATTGTCTTTTTTTCAATACCCCCCCCAGAATATCAAAATAAATCCAAGTATTTCGGAATAATTTTTTTAAAAACACTGGATTCATTTCACGCCTAGCTTTTTCGCCCCTATCATTTCTATAAAAACAATCGGGATCTGAATTCCTATTGGCTTTAAAAGTCAATCCCTCTAATAAAGCCCGAATGTGTAATTCGGGATCTTCCCATAAGTGTAATTGTTCATTGAAACCTTTAATTTTTTCCAATGAAGTCTTTCTCCATAAAGGACTAGTCACTGCAAACGGATTTACCCCTTTTAAAAATAAACTTAAATAGTTTTGGCTCGTTTCTATTTCAGGATATGTATTATGAACCTTGTTCAAATCCCCTACTTTAGAAATAAACTCTTCCATATTAAATACCCAAAAATCATTATCCTGATTATTTCTAACAAACTCTAATCTATTTTTCAAACAATTCACATCTAAAAGATCATCAGCGTCAAGAAAAATAACAAATTCTCCTACAGCCTTTAACAACCCTAAATTTCTGCATACAGAAACCCCATTTAATAATGTTTTTCTTCTTAAATAAAAAATATTAGGATATAAACTATCATACCTTTTAACTACAATAGCAGTATCATCTTCCGATCCTTCATCTACAATAATACATTCCCAATTCGTATAGGTCTGATCTATAACAGACCCCAAGGTCTCAGTAATTAATGATGCTCCATTATAAATTGGGATAATAATTGAAACCAAACCTTTTTCCATAAACTTTATTAATTAAAAAGACTTTTTCTTATCCTAGACGAAGAAAAACAGTTAATTAAAATAAATCCGTTATATTTTATATCTTTTTTCAAGGATATATTTAAAACATAAATCCTTAATGAAAAAGATTAAATTATAATTCTGCAAATGCATTTTCAATAAATTATCTAATTTATTGGAAATTACTCTTGCTATAATAGGTTTATATTTAACCTCTATAACTTTTAAAATTTTAAAAAAAGTATTAGTTCCTTTTTTCAAACGCTGGTATTCAGTCAGAGAACTCCAAACTCCTCCTTTATGGATACGTCTAAATGAATTTTTAATATCTTTTAAATATTTTGCCTTCCCATGTTGCGCCAACAATGCAAATAAAAAGGTATCCCCATTAAAAATAGTTTTAAAACTTTTAGGCAGACACAATAAATTATTTCTAAACATAACTGTTGCTGTTGGAATAACACCGCCTTCCATAATCTCAAGCGAAGTGTATTCTTCATTTGGTATGGGATTTAGCAATGAACCTGAAATTACCGAACTATGTTCATCAATAACAGTAGCATTATGAAAAGCAATTGAATAATCTGGATTGGCTTCTAAAAATTCTACCTGTTTTTGCAACTTTAAAGGATCCGTCCAATAATCATCACCTTCACAAAGGGCTATATAATCTCCTGAACATTGACTCATAGCCCAAACAAAGTTTGGCATAACTCCCAAGTTTTCAGAATGCTTTACATACTTAATCCAACAACCTCGAGGATGTTCCTTAATTATGCTCTCAACTATAAACTGAGTAGCATCAGGTGAACAATCATCAGCTACAATGAGTTCAATTTCAAATTCACATTCCTGCATCAAAACACCTTCAATTGACTCCTTTATAAACTTTTCATGATTATATGTAATCATACACACACTTAATTTAAGGCTTTCATTCATAATTTAGAAACTATTTTCAATTCTAGATAGCTATCTATCACCAAATTCATGGCTTACCATAAGATTTCATTACCAATCCATTAGACCTGTCTTCACAAAAAGTATGTGTACAAACTATAACTTTATCATTTTTAAATATTTATTTTTAATGTACTTAAAAAAATGATATACAAATGATTCGCCTTTACCTAATATTGACCTAAAATCTTGAATAGTTCGTCTTAATACAGTTTTCACTTCATCATCAACCACCTTTGATTCCAACACTAACTCAAAACTTTTAATGGTATTCCTTACTCTATACTCTCTCGATTGCAATGCCCAAACACCTTTTTCATGCACCCGATAAACAGCCATAATATCTTCAAGTCGTTTAATCATTTTATTATGGGCTGCAATCATATATAATGGCCAATCTCCTAATGGTGATTTCGAATACCATTGGGGCAACTCAAAATCATTACGCATTACTACTGAAGGCGTATGCATATAATTGCCTCTTGCTAAATCAAGGGTGGTTGTAGTTTCTGGCACAGCTCTCGTAAAACCATCAGCACACAACCTGTTTTCTTTTTGATAAAACACGTTTACATTATGAAAACAAATACCATAATCTAGATTTGCCTCCAAAAAACCCACCTGCTTTTGCAGCTTTAAGGAATCCGTCCAATAATCATCACCTTCACAGAAAGCTATATAATCCCCACAACATTGATTCATAGCCCAAATAAAATTGGCGAGCATCCCTTTATTTTCAGAATGCTTTACATACTTAACCCTATAACCTCGAGGATGTTCTTTAATTATACCCTCAACTATAAATTGAGTGGTGTCGGGAGAACAATCATCTGCTACAATGAGTTCAATTTCAAATTCACATTCCTGCATCAAAACACCTTGAACAGCTTGCTTTACAAACTTTTCATGACCATAAGTAATCATACAAACACTAACCTTGGGACGACCTGACATATTAGAAATTAAGTGGTGGTAATTCTTTTTTAATAACAGCCGGCACCCCTGCAACCATACAATTACTAGGTACATCTTTGGTTACCACAGCACCCGCCGCTACAATAACATTATTTCCAATCAAAATATCAGGAAGTATAGTTGCATTACTTCCTATACTTGAAAACGAACCTATTTTTGACCTTCCAAGTAAAGTTGCTCCAGGTGATATTTCTACAAAATCACCCAATACAACATCATGAGTTAATATAGCATTGTAATATATTAATGCTCCTTTACCAATATAAACATCATTAGAAATTATTACTCCTTCTAATATATTACATCCCAAACCAATATACACATCATAGTTACCAATTTTAGCTAATGGACTTACTACAGAAGTAAAATCACCACCTATCCCTATAAACTTATCATAAAGTTCTTTTCTTAATACAGGGTTACCAATACCGATCGTAAATCTTGTATCTTTTTCTTTAAAATACAAAGAAGCTTCTTTTAATGCTCTACATACCGGGAAAGCATTATAAAGCATGTCAGGGGCATTCTGGTTTACATCATCGAAAAAAACCAAGCTTTCTGTGTCATTTAATTGATGAAACACTTCTAAAATTTCTTTTGCAAACCCTTTTGCTCCTACTATTAACATAATTTTGCTTTTACAATTTCAATTATTTTAGTCATTCCGTCATCTAAATGCCCATGAAACAAAGGCAAACACAAAATCCGATTTGATATAGATTCAGAGATAGGTGTATTTTGCTTAGTCACATAGGGCAAGTTATTTAAACTGGGATAAAAATAACGCCGCGGATAAATGTGCTTGGCATTTAGGGCCAGCTTCACATTTAATAACTGAGCTTCCGTCTCAAAAATTACTGGATAATAGCTATAATTCCATTGGGTATCCACTCGTAATTTCAAAGGTTTTAGAATCATATCTTTAAAAGCAACATTATAAGCTCTTACTATATTACATCTGGTTTCCAAAATACCCTCTATATATGGCAACACAGCCAACCCCATAGCTGCCTGTAACTCATTCATTTTGGCATTGATACCCAGCCCCTGAAAACTTTCCTGTCCTTGGTGTCCAAAATTATGATGGTAAAACAAGGTGTTGTATAAGGCTTCCGAATTCGTAAACAAAGCCCCTCCTTCTCCGGTATGGAACAACTTGGTAGCATGAAAACTACAGGTACTTAAATCACCATAATTAAAAATGGATTGGCCTTTATAAGTCACTCCAAAGGCATGCGCACCATCATAAATCACTTTTAAACCATAGGCATCAGCTATGGCCTGAATCGCCTCAACATGGCACGGATTACCAAACACATGGGTCGCTAAAATAGCCGTCGTCTTTGGAGTAATAGCTGCCTCAATTTTAGTTTCATCAATCGTTAAATAATCGGGATGAATATCAACAAAAACCGGACTACAACCTTCCCATACAATACTTGAAGTAGTAGCCACATAACTAAAGGGTGTCGTGATGATCTCTCCTGTTAAACCCAATGCTTTAATGGCAATTTGCAAGGGCAAGGTGCCATTAGCCGTTGCTAATATTTTAGAGATACCCAAATAGTTTTTTAACGCACCTTCCAACTCCTTAACCAAAACACCGCGATTTGTTATCCAATTCGTGTTCCAAGCGCGTTGTAAGATAGCTTGGTACTCCTCTTGGGGTGGTAAAAAGGTTTTGGTTACTTGAATCATAGATTAACAATTATAGATTTCCCGTTTCAACAATTCTATTCTTGGCTTTATTTGACGCTCATTAGAATACACTTTTAAAAACTTCTCTCTTCCTTTCTTAGATATGAGGTATAGTTTTTCTGGATAATTAATTAATTTTATTATTTCTCTTTCAATCGCAATACTCTCCCCCTTGACAATAATTAATTCTTCATTATTCTTAAAAACAGCATTCTGTTTCAATTCATCCGTAACCAAAGCCACAACGCCATTTGAAACAGCTTCAACAACCGTTCCTAATGGAAAACCGTCAAATGCCCCTGGTCTCAACACAAATGGCTTATTTGGAGAAACAATAACATCCATAGATCGGAAAATTGATTTTAGACCATCAAAATTCTTGTACCCATAAAAAGATATCTTTTCCTCAATGCCATCTATGGCAATATCTTCTTTATCAAATCCTCCTATAACATGAAACCTCAAAAAATCATACTTAGTTGAAATTTGGTGAGCAAATTTCACAAACACATCATACCCTTTATCTTTTCCTAGAGGCGTATACTTAGCAGCGCAAAAACAAATATCAAAAGTGTCCTTATTAATCAAATAGTTTTTTCTGACCAATGCCCGTTCTAAGAGAGATTGTTGAGGCACAACACACCCAAAAACAAACATAATCCTTTCTAAACTACAAAGCTTTTTTTTAATTAAATAATCACGCGTCAATGGTTGGGTAACTATAACTTTTCTAAACATAGGTGATTCAAAAACCTTTCTTAGGCTTTCATCAACTTTCTTGTCACCAACTTGAAAACCTCCCCCTGGGTATAATGTAAAAACAAAAGGAATTTTGAGTTCCTCCAACCAACTTAAATTACTTAAAATATTATGCAAAAAAACACAGTAAAAAAGCTTTGATCTGTAATATTTTCTTCCTTTACAAATTAACTTACCTTTCAATAATCTATTTTTTTTTACAATATCAGCAACATGATTTTTGTGATTTTCTTTTAATGTGTTAACTAAACCATAAGAAATTGGGTTTAAAATAATCTTAGAGCTTTTGAATTCTGTTAATAGAACTGTTAATTCTTCGTAACGAAACCCCGAAACTGGATGTGGATAAATATCATCATAAAGTAAAAGGTCTAACTTTCTATATCTCCAAAAAAGCAACTGATTTAACAAGAACCCTATTTTTTTTAACAAAAACTTAATCTCAGAAACAAAATTACACATATAGTTCAAGCAACTAATTTTGTTAAAAATGCTCTAAGTTCCTTTACTTCATCAATTGTTAATCCTTTAGCAAAAAGAGCAAAATCATTTAACGAATCAATAAATTCAATAACAAGAGACATCTCTTTATCCAAAATATCATACGCTGGTTTAACAGAATTCCAAGAAACATCATCTAACACAACAAATCCCTTATGATCCAATAATGGCGTATAATTTAAAACATCTTCTATTACAAATTTCGTATCGTGGTTTCCATCAATATGAATTAAGCCAAACTTCCTTCCTTCTTTTTTAAAATTCAAAACAGCATTAGATGAAGTTTCTCTTACCAAAATACAATTGTCATCAAGCTCCTTATTTTTTATTACATCCTTAACATCCTTATATATTTTTTGAAAATCTGTAACAGACACAAACTTATCCAGCTCATCTTTTAATTCCGGATAATCATTTTGATTTGCATCCAACTTGGTGTAAGGATCTACCCCATATACAATACCTTTTGTGAAAAATTTATGGGCAATAGCCATAGGAAAAAGAGATCGTCCCCTATACACACCAATATCCAAACTACTCCTCAGTTTATATTGACGTATTATTTCGCCCATAACTAAAGCTTTATAGAGGCTACAACCTCCCCCAAAATCTTGAGGAACTATGTTGTATATCAATTCTATTTCACCTTTTAGTAAATCTGTCTCTGATTTTCTACTTCTAAATATATTCCTAATCAAAGTTATCATCCTTCCGTGTTATGTTAATTGTTTTCATAGAAAATATTGGAATCTAACAACAAAGGAGTCCAAGATTCTACATTGTGTTCTATTTGAAAACTTTGAATAGAATTCACCCTATAAATAGGCTTATATTCAAATTCTTCATAAATTATAATTGTCATGTTATAAATACCCTTAGAAAACTGTATGTTTTTATGAATTAAAGAAATATTAACCCCTCCCTTAGCAATTGATTTATTTGTAAATTCATAAAACAAAACTCCAGCACTTCTTTGTTCCTTATCATAAATATAAACACTTATATAAGGCACTTTTTCAAGTTTTAAATTGGTTAGTTTCAAACATAAAATTAAATCATCTTTCCAAGATAATACAGGTATACCTTTAGAATATTTATCAGTAATTATACTGACAGAATCTAAAGTAATTAGCCCACTATCGAAAACAATTGCCTTTTCAGAGGCATCAAACTTACTATAATATAAATCAATGGCCTTAGAAACATTGTTCCCTTGGAATTCAGCCTTACCTTTTTCTAACAAAACAGCCTGGTTACATATCCGCGATACCATAGGCATATTATGAGATACAAAAACAACTGCGGTATGAGGTAAAATGGTATCGATGGTTTTAAAACATTTTAAAATAAAACCCAAGTCCCCTACCGCAAGAACCTCATCAACAATCAACACATCGGGCTCCATTTGGGCGGCCACAGCAAAACCCAAGCGCACTTTCATACCACTACTATAATGCTGTACGGGCATATCAATAAACTCCCGAATCTCTGCAAAATCGATGATAGCCTCCAGTTTAGCATCAATCTCCGCTTTACTAAAACCTAAAACCGCTCCGTTGTTATAAATGTTTTCACGACCACTCAATATAGGATTAAACCCCGCACCCAACTCTATTAAAGCCCCAACACGTCCCCTAATATGCACCTTACCCGCATCAGGCTTTATCAAACCGTTCAATATTTTTAGCAAGGTCGACTTACCAGCACCATTATGTCCTATCAATCCCAAACACTCACCTCGACGTAAAGTAAAACTAATATCCTTAACCGCCCAAAACTCCTTCGGACGCAACACCCGATCTTGATGGTTCCCCAAAACATTCGTATACAAATCCTTTAGCCCATACCATAAGCTCGTCTTGAGATCCACACAAAACTTTTTCGAAAGCCTGTCTACCTCTACCAACACCTCCTTACTTCCCGTACTATGTTTCTTTATATTAGTCATGTTTTAATTGTAAGACACTCACTTTTCTCTTTTCACTTTTAACTTCTTACTTCTCACTCCCAACTTCTAACTTCTAACTTCTAACTTCTAACTTCTCACTCCCAACTAACCACTGAACTCTGAACACTGATTACTGATTACTAAACACTACTTCAAACTTCAAACTCCCAACTTCTCACCCCCCCGACCGCTCAACTATAATAGGTATCGAAACACGGTAAAACAACAAAGCCACAAAAAACAGAGGAATACAACATAGCATGATAGCCAGATAATAGTCCAAGTAATCTAACGGCAAGCCCACTACCACATTTCTGCTCACCACGAGCAAGGGCGTCAAAGGATTAAGCTCCATAAGTGTTTTTAACACCCCTGTTTGGGGCACCACATACACTACCGGCGTTACATACATTAAAAAACGCATACCTAAACTTATAATTCTTGAAACATCCCTATACAACAAAGCAATCGGTGTAATTAACAACCCAATAGACGTTCCAAACAAAAGAATGCCGATAAGCGCAAAAGGAAACAACAAAATACTATAACCAAAATCGACCTGATAAACCATTAAAAATACAAGTAGCAATACAATTTTAACCGCGCTGTTAAAAAGTAACTTATAAATACCCGACAAGATCAGGGCCTCTTTTGGAAAATTAATTTTAGTCATGATACCCATAGAAGCCGCAGTACTCCCTTTTGGCGAATTGATGGCCTCAGACAAAATCGACCAGATCAAAGAGCCCGAAAACGCATAAACCGGATAAGGAATACCCGTATCGGTCAAACGAATGGCACCCGAGCTGTTAAGAAAGATCCAAACAAACGCCGTCGTTAAAGGCGTTATCACAACCCACAACATACCTAAGTACGACTGCCTGTATTGTGCCTTAATATCCCGAACCGTTAACTGCTTAGCCAAAAAACGAGATCGGTAAAAATCCTGAAGACTCGCCTTTAATAGCGATCCGATTTTTATGCTATGTTCTTTTTGATATGTACGGGTTTCCAAGGGCAATGGCATAACAAATTATAACGTGTTGATTGTTTTTTGGTAGGCAGTCAATCCTTTTCCTGTAAAAATATAAAACAATCCTAAAATACTTAATTTTATAACAACTAGTTTTAATTTATTATGCACTAGCCTAAAAACCTCAAACATATTTTTAAAAAAAACAGGATAAGCTTTAGCATACAACAAATACTTTAAAGCCTTTAAATACATTTTTAAACTTCCTTTAAAAAGTACTTTCTTCATGTTTAATGTTTTTTTAAAAAAATATTCTCTAACATAAACTTCATCTTCAATAAGTTTTGGTGAACGGTTTGAAAACCCTGTTGTCAAAGATTTGTCATGCTTTCTAATAAAAACTAAAACCTCATCTAAAATGGCATATTTAAAGTTAGTCTGTAAAAATTGATTACCAATAAAATATACATCTTCAGCATAACTCAATTTGGAATTCAAAAAACACATATCCAGAGATTTTTTTTTCCAAATAATTGACTGAAAATTAATTACCAGCCCACCTGCTAAATAATCCTTTACAACATCTTCAATCTTCTTAAAATTGTTGAATACAACATGAGAATAATCATTTGGACGAAAATAACTGAAATTGTGAATGACACAATCTACACTATTTTCATTCATGGTTTTCACAGTGTACGCCAGCTTATCTAGACTCATAACATCATCACTATCAAACCATTGAACAAAATCACCTCTAGATTTCTCGAAACCATACTTTCTACAAGCATTTGGTCCCTTTAACATGGTTATGGGTCTCTTAAGGTATTTGAAACGAACATCTTTTTTAGCAAATTTATTTACAACTAACTCTGTATCATCTGTAGATCCATCATCAACTATAATACACTCCCAATTTGCATATGTTTGTGATAGTATCGAATCTAAAGTTGCCTCCACTAAATCTCCTCTATTGTAGACAGGGATGATAATTGAAACCAAAGGTTCTGCTATATATACCATCTACGATCTTGCTTTATCCATTAATATAAAACCTTTCCCGAAATAATAGCCAAAAAATAACGAAACTACGAACAACAAGGTTTTTGTCCACCCCTTTTCTCTTTTAAACAATTTTAGTATCGTTAATAATTTCGGTGTCTTTAATTTTCTTCTCTTTAATTCGAAGGTTCTAGAAGCTATTCTTCTAAACATATACGCCTTTGCTTCTTCATTTAAATAATCGCGGACTGCTAAAAAAGTGTTTTTATAAAGCATGTACTGATCAAAACAAAATGTGTCATCGTCACCATTAAACTTTCCTTGAATTGATTCTTTATGCAATCTTCTTTTAAAAAGTACCCTATCAACAAACACCCCCTTTAAGCTACTAGCAGCTAGCACTTTTATAAAAAAATTATATTCCTGTCCAGATTTAATTTCTTCATCAAAACGTACCAATCCAATACGTTCTTTCTTGACAAGAAAATCCGGAGTTACCCAAAACACTTCAAACAGTACAAAATTATTATGGTCCAATTTTTTTGTAGCATTATTCCTTACCGAAATATCATTAGTTTCTCCATTTTCATGAAAATTAATACCCCGAGTCACCACAAAATCACTTAATGGATTCTTCAATAAAGACTTTACTTTTTCTTCTATAAAATTTGGAAACATTACATCGTCCGAATCAAACCAATTTATAAAATCACCTTGGCTTAATTCAAGCCCATAATTACGACAAGCATTGGCTCCTTTCCGTCTATTTTGAGGTCGTTTATAATACTTAACACGGGAGTCAACCTTACAATAATTTGATATTACAACATCTGTGTTATCCGTTGAGCCATCATCAATTATTAGGCACTCCCAACACATATAGGTTTGTACTAAAATAGAGTCTAAGGTTTCCCCAATTAAATGAGCTCTATTATAAGTAGGTATAATTATAGATATAAGTGGAATTTCATTCAAGATTTATATAATTGCATTTAAAATTAATATTAATCTCCTTACTAACATTAGCTTCCCTATAAGATTTATTCAAAATTTTCAATTCCTTAATAAAACCTAATATAGTATTAAGCTTCAGTTTAATTACTGCAATTAATATGTGCTTATATATTGAATTTCTATAAACAGAAATAAGTTTCCCGTTTTCAGTATTTATATTTGCAAGCATCATTTTATATGTCCTCTCTTTGTCTATAAAGTAACTTTTCGAGAATATTTGCGGCTTATCATAGTTAAAAATACGGTCATGCCAAACCACTGATGAAGGAACAACACCAATTTTTAATTTATTGTATATAACTCGTTGGCAATAATTGTCATCTTCTCCATAATGAAAAAAAATGGGATCGAAACCACCTATTAATTTAATAGTACTTCTAGATATTAACCAAGATGCAGCATTAACAAAAGGAACTTCATATATGTCTCCAAGATTGTTAATTACAGCATCAAAATAAAATTGCTTGTTTTTATCATAAGCAAGAAAATAAGAAAAATTCCTATCAAATGAACTTCCGTTTCCATTAAACTGCAATGGACTTAAAATACCATATTCTGGATGCTTTTTATGTATAGCAATAAGATTTTCTATAGCATCTTCCTGCAAATAAGCATCTTGATTTAACAAAAAAACATAATCCACTCCTTCATTAATAGCATACGAAATACCTATATTATTGGCAGCTCCAAAGCCTAAGTTTTCTGTTTGTTGAATTAATTTAACCAAAGGGTAGTTTTCTTGGATAAATCGAACAGTACCGTCAGTTGAATTGTTATCAACAACAATAATATCATATGCTTTACAACTTGCTAAGCATTTGTGAATCCACTTCATTCCATTATAAGTGACAATAATTACAGAAACACTTACATCCATACTACAATCTTAAACACCTTTTAAGCCTAACCATAAACTTAACCAGCAAATTGTACTTCTTTAACAATTTAATTTTCTTAGTATTATTTAAATACCAAAAATAATCTGTGTAAATGATTCTATTTAATTTAACATAATCAGAAGACACCTTCCCCTTATTCAAATTAGTGGCCTGCAATGGATGCAATCTAAAACAAACCAATTCTTTATTAATGATTGCAATCTTACCTTTTTTTAAAATTCTATAAAAAAATTCATAATCTAAAACTTGTCTTAATTCAGCATCAAAATAGCCTATTCTGGAAATAAGATCTTTTCTAAACAGTACGACAGAAGGCTCTCCAATTTTATTATACGGTATTTCCATAAATTCAGGTGATTTAAATAACGACTTATCCAAAATACTAACCGCTTCCTTTTTAAGCCCCAAGGTTTGTTGCAAATCTTGAAACACCTCTATCCAGTTTTTTATTTCCTCGGTTAAAAAGGAATCTTCTATTATAAATTCACGTTTGGAAGCAACCAGATCAATAGAACTATCGAGTTCTATTAATGCTACCATTTCGGCAATACACTCAGGCTTTAAAACATCATCCTGAAACAAAAACTTAATATATTTCCCTTGGGCTTTATTTATACAATTATTCCAATTAGAACCAATCCCCGAAGGTACATGATTATGAATAATAATAGGGATATCCGTTTTCTCTTTAAACGCTTCAATCCGCTCCAAAGTTAAATCGTCCGACGCATCGTCAGATACAACGATCTCTAAATTAGGATAGGTTTGATTTACAACCGAGTCCATCGCTTCAGAGACAAATCGCTCACCATTAAAAGTTGGAATACAAACTGACACTAAGGGCAACTCCATTATTATCTATATTAAATTCATTCCCTTTAACACATTACCTACATTTATTTTATTTTCACACACTTAAAACACACAGCAGCACCAAACAGTTCTTTCAATACAGGAAATTTAAGAAAAAAGGACATACCACGCCAAGGCATGACGTGTTGGGTTACGATATTTAGCTCTGGGTGGCTCCCAATAATACCCTTAGCCCTTTTTAACGTCATTTTGTTAAGCCCCCCAATCAAATCCGCATAACGTGTATACAGCTCCGTATCATTATGGTACACCGAGTGCACCCGCATCATATGCCGTTCAGGAACAAACAAATGAATCCAGGGGCGGCTCTTTTTAAAAGTACCGCTCATATGCCGTCCGTAAGGGCTCATCCAGGCAGGGCCAAACTTAATAAAAACATGCCCGCCGGGCTTTACCAAACGTACCATTTCGTCTAGCACCATTTCAGGTTCCTCAAAATGCTCAAACGAATCATGGGAAATAACAACATCATATCCAGCACCTTCAAGACCCTCCGAACGCCCTAAATGGAATTGAACATTTGTAATACCCGCCATTGCTGCATACCGCTTAGCGACCTGAAACTGATCCTGAATATCAACCCCTTCAGCATAACAAGCAACCTTAGTAGCCATACCAATCACAAAACCACCTTCCCCACAACCAAAATCCAGAACCCTTTTACCCCTTATAAGCGGCCAAAATGCTGTACCAAACGCCGCAGACAAAGTTGCTTGGTAAGACCTTGGCTCTATAACCAAATCCTCCCTTACACGCCGCTTTCTAGGCGGAAAATAGCAGCACGTCCTTAAAATAAACTTCTCGAAACGACTAAGCTGGTGGTACTTCGGAAAATAATGAGAACTAAACTTCATGATACAATTGCGACATACAATAGCTTTGGGGTTTATATTCAAGGGCTAATATACCAAATATATGCTTACAAGCTCCCCTCTTTAAACAAAGAGGGGAATGAATTCCGCGAAGCGGAAGAAAGGGGAGTTCCACACACACCACAACAAACAAACCACAACCAGCTCCCCTCTTTAGACAAAGAGGGGAATGAATTTCGCGAAGCGGAAGAAAGGGGAGTTTGCCACTTCCCTTTAACTAAAGGGAGGCACAAGCTCCATGTCACCCAGAGCAGAAACCTATTAAATATGTATTTTTATTTAAAAAGTGTTAATTTTACTACATGTCAAAGCAATACACCCATACAAAAACCGAACTAAAGGAAATAAGAAGAGAATTACGAGCCAACCTTACCCCAGCAGAAGCTTTTTTATGGAAACATTTAAAAGCAAGACAGTTAAAAGGCAAACGCTTTACAAAACAACACAGCATTAAAAACTATGTTGTTGATTTTTACTGTGCCTCCCAGCGCTTAATTATTGAACTAGACGGAGAAGCCCACAATAATCCAACCGCACAGGATTACGACCAAAAACGAACTGCATTTCTAGAATCCCTAAACTATAAAGTTATTCGTTTTGAAAATAAAATGGTATTCGAAAATTTAGCTTCTGTCTTAAATGAAATCACTTCAAACTTCAAATCAGATCCCACACCAAAAAACACAACCAACTCCCCTCTTTAAACAAAGAGGGGAATGAATTCCGCAACAGCGGAAGAAAGGGGAGTTCCACAAACCCTACAACAAACAAACCACAACCAGCTCCCCTCTTTAGACAAAGAGGGGAATGAATTTCGCGAAGCGGAAGAAAGGGGAGTTCCACACACGCCACAACAAACAAAACACAACCAGCTCCCCTCTTTAGACAAAGAGGGGAATGAATTTCGCGAAGCGGAAGAAAGGGGAGTTTACCACTTCCCTTTAACTAAAGGGAGGAACAAGATCCTTGTCACCCAGAGCAGAAACCTATTAAATATGTATTTCTATTTAAAAAATATTAATTTTACTACATGCCAAAACAAAATACCCATACAAAAACCGAACTAAAGGAAATAAGAAGAGAATTACGAGCTAACCTTACCCCAGCAGAAGCTTTTTTATGGAAACATTTAAAAGCAAGACAGTTAAAAGGCAAACGCTTTACAAAACAACACAGCATTAAAAACTATGTTGTTGATTTTTACTGTGCCTCCCAACGTTTAATTATTGAACTAGACGGAGAAGCCCACAATAATCCAACCGCACGGGACTACGACCAAAAACGAACTGCATTTCTAGAATCATTAAACTATAAAGTTATACGCTTTGAAAATAAAATGGTATTCGAAAATTTAGCTTCTGTCTTAAATGAAATCACTTCAAACTTCAAATCAGATCCCACACCAAAAAACACAACCAGCTCCCCTCTTTAAACAAAGAGGGGAATGAATTTCGCGAAGCGGAAGAAAGGGGAGTTCCACAAACCCTACAACAAACAAACCACAACCAGCTCCCCTCTTTAGACAAAGAGGGGAATGAATTTCGCGAAGCGGAAGAAAGGGGAGTTCCACACACGCCACAACAAACAAAACACAACCAGCTCCCCTCTTTAGACAAAGAGGGGAATGAATTCCGCAACAGCGGAAGAAAGGGGAGTTCCACACACGCCACAACAAACAAAACACACCAGCTCCCCTCTTTAAACAAAGAGGGGAATGAATTCCGCAACAGCGGAAGAAAGGGGAGTTTCACACATACCACAACAAACAAAACACACCAGCTCCCCTCTTTAATCAAAGAGGGGAATGAATTCCGCAACAGCGGAAGAAAGGGGAGTTTCACACATACCACAACAAACCCACTAACTCCCAACACAAACCCTCCGCCTAAATACTCTGGTATTTAGCCACCTCCCTTTAACTAAAGGGAGGAACAAGTCTCTTGTTCAAAACGTAATACAGTGAAGCGAAGGATCTCAATCAATTTGTCAACACCTCAAAACAATTAGCGCATTAACACAAAAACAAACATAAAACCACTTTTTAGCACAGGTTAAAAAGCTACTCCTTCACCTTTCCTTCATATCTCCTTCACCTTTACTTCATATGAAAGGCATAGTAAGAGTACCACAGCACCTACCAAAACAAAAAACTTCTCAACACCATAAGAACAAAATGCAATGAAGCCAAGCACCCCTCATCCAAAAGTGGCTTCCTGCCGCAGTTTATCTTGAGTAAAATCGAAAGGCAGGAATGACAACTGCTAATTTACAATTGACTATTGATTATTGATTATTGACTATTGATTATTGACTATCGACCATTATTAATCCCCAAGACACTAGATAAAAGACGCAAAAACCTTATAACTTTTCACTTCTCACTTTAACTTCTAACTTCTAACTTCTAACTTCTAACTTCTAACTCCCAGCTCCCAGCTTCCGTCTTCCGTCTTCCAACCACTAACCACTAACTTCCAATCTCACGACACCCACTTACGTAATCTTGCTAAAAACCCTTTCTTTTTATCGGACTGATGATACGCCTCTCCATACACGCCATAACCATAACCATAACCATAACCATAGCCGTAGCCATAGCCGTAGTTTTGATTCGTTTTGTGCTTATAGAAGTTAAGTATAAAACTGGTGTTTTTAAGTTCACCATTGCGGTATTTGGCATTAACCAACTGAAGCATCCCCTTTTTTGTATAATCCAATCGAATTACAAACAAGGAAGCGTCAGCATAATTAGACAACTCCAAAGCATCGGTTACCAACCCCAAAGGCGGCGTATCCAAAATGATTATATCGTAAGACTCCCGAAGCTTGCCTATTAATTCTGGCAGATCACTCCCCATTAACAATTCGGAAGGGTTTGGCGGTATAGGTCCTGAAGTAACCACATCCAGATTATCTATATGGGTGGTACTTAGCACATCTTCAAACCTGCTTTCTCCCATCAAATAGTTTACCATCCCACGGTCGTTATCAATGCTAAAGTCGTCAAATATCTTGGGCTTCCGTAAATCCAACCCCAGCAAAATGGTCTTTTTTCCCGATAAGGCATATGCAGTGGCGATATTGATGGAACAAAAGGTCTTTCCTTCCCCGCTCACCGACGAGGTTATCATTAAGGTACGCCCCAAAGCCTTGCTATAATCTTGTTTTTTATAAAAAAACTGAAGGCTTGACCGAATGGCACGAAACGACTCAGCAACAGCCGACTTCGGCTTTTCAAAAACCACCAGATTGTTCTTATAGTTATACTTACCCACCAATCCCAAAATAGGAATACTGGACAAACGCTCTACCTCGTCCGAGCCATGAATAGTTGTATCCAACAAGAACACAACAAATATTAAAGCCAAAGGCGCAAAAAAGCCCACCATTAAGGCCATCATGTAATTTAGGCTCTTATTGGGCCCTATGAGGCCACCCCCTATATCTTTAGCCTCATCAATCATAGTAATATCCGATACGTTCGCTGCCTTAACGATAGCTGCCTCACTGCGCTTGGCCAAATACACATCGTAAGCCTCCTGGCTCAAATCCAGCTTACGTTGAATCTTAAGATACTGCTGCTGTTCCTCTGGCAAATCACTTAATTTAGACTCATGAATTGCTATTTGACGGTTTACCCTGTTCAACTGAATATTTATAATCTTTTTAGTACCATCAATAATCTCGAACAGCACATTCTTTTCTGCATCAATCCGGCTGTCCAGTTCCTTAAACAACACCGAACCTTCCTTGGTGGTCGCTTCCAGATTTTGCCGTTCTATGGCCAAAGCTGTGATCTTACCAACACTCGCTAAAATATTACTTTCATCAATCCCAACCGAAGTAGGCGCTGCTATATGACTATAATCCGTTTTGGTAAGCAAATAGCTCTCTAAAGCCTCCAAGTAATTTAGCTTATTTTGAACCCCTTCCTTTTCCGTATCAAGCACCTTTAGTTTGGTAGACACCTCTACCACCTCTGCATCCACATTAAACACCTTGCTCTGCTTCCTAAAGCTATTCATCTCTTCATTAACATCCTTTAAATTAAGGTTCACCGCTGCCAGGCTACTATCTATAAACTTAATGGTGTTACTTGCATACAAGTTTTTACTCTCCAATTCGGTCCTACTTAATATAGCAACAGTAGTGTTCAAATAGTCTACTATCTTCGCCTTGTTCGTTCCGGTCATCGCCAGACTCAATACCGATGAAGTCTGTGAATTCGGTCGGGCACTTACCGCATACTTATAAGTATTAACAATACCATCAAAATCTAAAAACTGAAGATAAAATTCAGTATCAGACACTACATGGCGCCCTGGGCGCATATGCAAACTCAAATTTAAAAACGGTAATTGCACTGGCTCACCTACACGAAAACGCTGTTTAAATTCTCCAACAGGTAACTCTACCCTGTCTTTGGATTTGTCTCCATATCGTTGTACAGTACCCGCAGCCGACTCGAATGCCTTAAATACCTCATACACACTATCGTTCAAGAACCGTACACCAATGGGATTACCCAAAAGCTGCCCTTTGGTCTTATCAAGGCTAACATAAAACGGAGCCCGTTTATAAATATCTTCCTTTCGGTATTTACCTTGCACCAAATACTGTATATAATACTGAAGCGAATCTACCACCTTTTCATTATGGCGCCGTGTACTAAGCGACGTAATGATCTTGCCTACCTTTCCCGATACACCGCCCCAGTTAAAAGAAATACTGGTATTCGCTGTAAAAAAAGGATTTTGTTCATTCTCTACCGATATTAAAGCTCCTAACCTGTAAATGTTTTGCTTCCGTACATTAATAGAATAAGCTATAATCAAAGCTACACCAATACTTAAAAATACCAGTTTCCACAAATGCAATACCTTAAACAGAAACCCTTTAAAATCAAAGGTCATCCCTTTGGATTCTATATGGTCAAGCTCTTCAAATTCGTTGTAAGACATAAACTTAAATACGGTTAAATAACAAAATAGAGGTTGTAAGCAATGATAAAATAGAGGCTGCTGTGGTAATATTTTGTATCGCTGTAGTACCAGTACCCCAAGCCTTTTGCTTTAAAGGTTTCACATAAATCATATCGTTTGGCTGGATGTAATAGTACGGGGAATGCATAACATTCACATCCGTTAAGTCGACATGGTGTATCTTTTGCCCTTGCGGATATTGTCTAATAATCAAAACATCCTTTTTATTACCCGTATCTGGTATATCACCCGAACTGGCAATGGCCTCAAAAATATTTACCCGATCCTGATACAGTGTTTTCATACCTTTACTCCCTATTTCTCCTAAGGTAGTAAATCGCAACCCCGTTAGCTTTACCGTTACAAAAATATTGGCCGTCTCCTTAAACTGCTCTGCAAGCAATTTATCCTTAATCTTCTTTTCTATAACATCGGTAGTATAACCGAGCACATGCAATTTCCCTAACTCTGGAATGCGGATATCACCATGTAAATCCACCGTAAACCCATCAAAATAAGCACGCTCCCCTGCTGTAGCATTTAAGTTACCTTCCCCTATAGGGTTGAATATCTGAACATTCTCCTGATCGGTCACCTTAATACGAATATTTAAAATATCGTTTATCTGTACCCGATATGGTTTTTGCTGTTCTACCACTACCTGTTCAGAATCTGTCGCTTGCTGTTTATTTTGCAGATACAATCTGTCCTTATGAGGAATACAGGACATTAACAAGACATTAATTAAAATAACAACTATAAAAAAGCGGTTCTTCATATGGCGGCAACTTGGTAAAATACAAAGCTACATATTTTTTTTATTTAATATTCCTGATGGAGCCTCGCATTCATTAATCGTGTGAATACTCTCTTTCTATTGATTATTGTCTATTGGTTGTTGGTTGTTAGTCAGTTGGATATTGGCTCACAACTTCTCTTTTTTCACTTCTTACTTGAAACCCCAAACTTTCAACTACCACAGCCCATTCAGAGCGAAGCGAACCTGTCTACCAGCAAGTAGGGAATCCTCTAAATAACGCAAGTAAATTCTAATGTTTTAATTATATTATCTTCATAAACTCCGTACCAATATTGTCATTCCTGCGCAGGCAGGAATCCACTTATTTAACGCATGTACAAAACAATGCACCAATATTACCTTTACATCCTAACTAACAAAACGAACGGTACGCTTTACATTGGTATTACCAACAATCTGGAACGAAGAATGTTTGAACACAAGAACAAACTTGTAGAAGGCTTCACAAAACGATATGGTTTAAACAAACTAATCTATTTTGAAACCTACCAATATGTAAACGATGCCATTAAAAGAGAAAAGAATATGAAAAAATGGAAAAGAGAATGGAAAATTAAATTGATTGAAAAAGATAACCCTAATTGGAAAGACCTTGCTAAGGATTGGAAATACTGACTCTGATAGTGGATTCCTGCCTACGCAGGAATGACAAGCAACAGTACTTCTAGATACAATGGGCTAATCGCAAAACTTACTTATAACTTCATTACCTAAACCTCTTGCTTCTGACTCCTAGCGTCTAACTCCATAACCTTAAAACTTTACAACTTTTAACTTGAAACCCCAAACTTCCAACTACCACAGCCCATTCAGAGCGAAGCGAGCCTGTCTGCCAGCAGGTAGGGAATCCTCTAAATAACGCAAGTAAATTCTAATGTTTTAATTATATTTATCTTCATAAACTCCGTACCAATATTGTCATTCCTGCGTAGGCAGGAATCCACTTATTTAACGCATGTACAAAACAATGCACCAATATTACCTTTACATCCTAACTAACA
>NZ_BAABCY010000061.1:0-34038 GCF_039539345.1 Snuella lapsa
TATTCATAGAGACACTGTTTTTTCAAAAATAACCCTATTTTTTGAATTATGATGTATTACGGATATTCAATTATTTTTATTTTTTGATCGTCATTAGTTCCTTTTTAGCATGTAGACAATCAGGAGAGGCAAATGTGAAAAAAGAGATTGAACTTAATCAATTTCCTAAAGCTATAACCAAAGTGTTTAAGGCTCATGGCGGGCTGGCATTGTGGCATAAAATGCATTCTTTGGAGTTTAAAATTCAAAAACAAAAGGGTTACGAAGTGACTTTAACCGATTTAAGAAGGAGAAAGTCATTTATCGATTTACCTCACCATAGTATTGGTTATGATGGAACCAAAGTATGGTTGTTAAATAAGGATACGATAGATTATAAAGGGAATCCTAAGTTTTACCATAACTTGATGTTCTATTTTTTTGCCATGCCTTTTGTATTGGCCGACGATGGCATTATGTACTCGGAAGCTAAGCCTTTAGTGTATGAAGGGAAGGAGTATCCTGGAGTCAAAATAACATACAACAGTGGAGTAGGAGAATCGCCAGACGATGAATACATTTTGTATTACGATCCGAATTCTTACCAAATGGTTTGGTTGGCATATACGGTTACCTATTTCTCAAAAGAGAAAAGTAAAACCTATCATTTTATTAAATACGATACTTGGCAAAGTGTGGAAGGTCTAAAGGTTCCAAAAACGCTAATATGGTTTAATTATGAAAAAAATCTGCCAACTACAGAACGAAATCGTGTGGAATTTAAGGAGGTGAAGTTTTTGGAAGCACCTCCAGAAGCAGCTGTTTTTGAAAAGCCCGATGGTGCTACCTTTGTAGATTAGGTCTAAACTATAGCGTGTTTGAATTAAAATAATTAACAAACAGCGCAACTACATAGCTGTAACTTTCCATGCCTTTATTTTGCTTGTTGGCTTTTAAATAATTGCTGTAAAAGAGTTTAAATAAGGGTTCGGTAGGGTTTTCATGGGCTTCCCAGAATTCGCGTACTTCCTTGTAGTTATTTAAGATACCTTTATTAACAGTTTCTACCAGAGTTTCGTATAGCATTTCATCACGAGAGTAGATCTCATTCAAACAATAGCGTAACGCGAAAGTGTATCCTGCGTAATTAAAATATTTATCATCATGGCTAATGGCAGCCAGACAACCTATAAAGTTCGCTTCGTTTTCAGCAGCAAACCCTAATTGGTGGGCAATTTCGTGCGATGTTGTCGTGGGAAGTATACTGGCAGGAATTAAAGCGTCGACTTGTGCCTCGTTGGTTAGTGGGTTTAGGTAACCACTAAAGCCCATGTACGTTAAGGGGTAACTGAATAAGGACTTTTTTACGCTCGTAGGGTGGTATTCTAAATGCGGAAAGTGTTGTTTTAAATTGTTGTAACCCCTTGGGGCTAAGGCTATAATTTTACCTTTAGTGTAAGGGATATTTATTTTTAGGGTGTCATTTTTTTCTATTTCAAGATGGGCAGCATTAGCTTTGGTTATGAGTTTTTTGGTTACGGTTTCTAGCTGTTCGGTTGTGTATTGTGCATTTAAGTTCAAGCTTTTATAAAGTGGTAAACGGTAATAATTTAGTCCCCAAAGTATATGAAAAGCAAAGTAAATAATAGAAAAAGTAGCTGCAATATCATTAAACCAAGCTTTCGTGTCTTTTCTTAAGCGTTTTCTGTTTTTGTAAAACCAACGTATGATGTAAATTAGTGATATACCATATATCAAGTCACCAAAAGAGAATGGTAGCCAGCCAAGTGTGATTCTAGATATTTTTGCTATATATGGATATATTCCATTACTGTAATAAGATTCAATATGTTCAGGATAATGAGCGAGCCATTTCACTGTGAAATATTGGGGAATTAAGGTTAAGGCTATTAAGGCCTTTTTGTTTTTTAGCATGCTCAAAAATAAACAAATGTTTATTAATCATAGAGCCTTATTTTGAGCTTGGTTAATATTTTAAAATGGGATAACCATTTTGACAGACTATGGATTTGGGAACTTGGGGCACATCGCAGGAGGAAACGACAGACCATTTAATATTGTACTGTTTTTCTGCTAGGTTATAGGCTTCAATTTTTTGAAGAAAGAGTGATGTGTCGATCTTATTGGAATAAGCAATATACCCTTGTGACCCACCACAAGCTTTAGAGCCATAGGGCGTATAGTTCCAATCTGTCGGATCAGTACAGGAAACACTAATGGATAGGCTGCTAATTTCGTCGAATAAAAGCATTAATTCCCGATGGTCTTTTTCTTGTTCGGATAGTTCTCGTTTTACAATTAACTGGTCGTTGTCAATCGAAATGATTCTTAGGTTGTAATTTCCTGGGAAATTCAGATTGGTTATTAAAATAAGGGATTCTTGGGTTTCCCATTTGCCCTTTTCATCATAAAATGATAAAGGAGGTGTGCCACACCATCCAGACGTTCTCTGTGTAAAAACAGCTTTTTTTTGAAATGATATACCTGGTGCATTGTCCTGTAAGTTAGAGGCTCTCTGGTAAATGGTTGTTTCATTTTCATATTTTGGGTTAACCCAATTGCCAATAAGTAAGTTTTCTTGATCTATGTCTATGTCTGGATTGCTTTGACAGGAAAAAAGGAATAGCACTACGGTTAACGGATATAATATTTTCATCTTTATCGTTTCACATTAGATGTCATTGTTGCTAAAAGGTTGCGTTGCAGGTGTGCTTTTAATTTTAATCGAAAAGAGTTGCTTTATTTTGGCTCTGCCAAGAATATCTATCCTATAGGAATTGGCAAAATTTGTTTCAAGAAATCTTTTATTTAATTACAGCATAATGGTTTCTAAAGAGTTGTAATAATTACCTTTGCAAAACATTATATATAGAATTTATGAGTACAGAAATAAAACAGCTTCAACCGCAAGAGCTTTGGGCTAAATTTGCAGATTTAAATGCCGTGCCACGGGCCTCAAAAAAAGAAGAGCGTGTTATTGCTTTTATGAAAGATTTCGGAAAGCGTTTGGGTTTGGAAACCATTGAAGATGCTGTTGGGAATGTTATTATAAGGAAACCTGCTACTAAAGGAATGGAGAATAGAACAACCGTAGTTATGCAATCGCATTTGGATATGGTGCATCAAAAAAACAACGATACGGTTTTTGATTTTGATACACAAGGTATAGAAATGTATGTGGATGGTGATTGGGTTCGGGCTAGAGGTACAACTTTGGGAGCCGATAACGGATTGGGCGTTGCTACCATTATGGCTATTTTGGAAAGTACGGATATAGCGCATCCTGCAATTGAGGCCTTGTTTACTATTGATGAAGAAACGGGTATGACTGGTGCAATGGGATTAGAAGGGGGCATACTAAAAGGTGGTATTCTATTAAATCTGGATACAGAGGAAGATGATGAGATTGGCGTGGGATGTGCAGGAGGGATCGACGTCACAGCTACAAGGGAGTATGCTGAAGAAGAAACACCTGAGTTTAAAATAGGATATACTATAAAGGTAAAAGGTTTGCAGGGCGGCCATTCTGGAATGCAAATCCATGAAGGTTTAGGGAATGCAAACAAGATCATGAATCGTTTGCTGTTTGATGGGTTTGAAAAATTTGGTTTACGAATTTCGGAAATCGATGGTGGTGGTTTACGTAATGCCATTCCGCGTGAAAGTAAAGCAATTGTAGCTATTGATAGTGTTCGTGAAGAAGCTTTTGTTTTGGAAATGCAATCTCAATTTGAAACAATAAGGCTAGAGTTAAAAACCATGGAGCCAGAATTGGATATTTCTGTATCACCATGCAATACGCCTGAGAAAATTATGGATCTTGGGGTGCAGGAAGGTTTTACCAGAGCACTTTATGCCGCTTGTGATGGTGTGTATAGAATGAGTGCCGATATTCCTGGACTGGTTGAAACATCTAATAATATTGCTAGGGTAACGGTTAAAAACGGTAGTATTAGTATCGCTTGTTTGACACGATCGTCTGTAGAGAGTTCTAAAATGGATCTGGCCAATACTTTAAGGGCTACGTTTGAGTTAACAGGTTGTGAAGTTGAATTTTCGGGAGATTACCCAGGCTGGACACCTAACATGGAGTCGCCTATTTTAAAAGTTTTGACTAGTTTGTATAAAGAAATAAATGGAGAAGAGGCACATGTGGCTGCTTGCCATGCAGGGTTGGAATGTGGTATTTTGGGGCAAAATTATCCAAATATGGATATGATTAGTTTTGGCCCTAATATAAAAGGAGCACATTCACCTGATGAACGAGCACAAATTTCATCCGTTCAAAAATATTGGAAATTTGTATTGGAGATTTTAAAGCACATTCCTGAAAATTAAACGTATATTGTATTTTGTCGGATAAATTTGCTTTTAATCGATAATTTACTATATTTGTTAATGCATTACTATGCTAAAAAGCATTTTTTGAGTGAAACATAAAGTAAGCACCCCGAACTGCCTCTAAAAAGAAACATTCAAAGTAATGCTTTTTTTATTGCCCGAAATAGATTACTACTTAAGGTCAAATTAAGGAACAGGGTCATAACCACTGCCTCCCCAAGGGTGGCAACTAAAAATCCGTTTCAAAGCCAATCGACCTCCTTTTAATAGTCCGTGTTTTTCAAGTGCTTCTTTGGAGTAGTGCGAGCATGTAGGCTGGTATCTGCAAGTTGCAGGGGTTAACGGCGATATAAAGAGTTGGTAGACCCTTATTAAAAACAGGAATGGTGCAATAAGCAGTTGCTTCATTTGTTTTTGTTAATTGTTTAGTTGTTAAGTCGATATTTGTTCAACAACTTACAATATGGCTTAACTAATTAATTGAAAACGTCGTACCGTCCTTACCATCTTTTAATTGAATACCGACAGCAGCCAGTTCGTCACGAATTTTATCGGACAAAGCAAAGTCTTTATTAGCCCTAGCCTCTTGTCTTAATTTTATTAAAACAGAAACAGCTCCAGATAATTTATCTGTTCCAGCATCTTTCTTGGTAACGTTTTCCAGACCTAATATATCGAAAGTGAACGTATTAATGGTATCTTTTAAAGTTGTTAGGTCTTCTGGTGTTAATGTTTCAGAGCTTTCATGAACTTGGTTAATGTACTTAACAGCTTCAAACAAATGGGCTATTAAGATAGGCGAATTAAAATCGTCGTTCATGGCATCGTAACATTTTTGTTTCCATGCACTGATATCGATACTTGATTTTTCAGAAGGCTTTAAACTACTTAATAAATTAATAGCATCCATCAATCTATAAAAGCCTTTTTCACTAGCTAAAAGCCCATCATCAGTTAAATCTAAAATACTTCTGTAAGATGATTGTGCTATGAAAAAACGAACGACGCTAGGAGCGTATGCCTTACTGAAGAATTTATTGTTTCCTGATAATAATTCATCAGGATTTACAGTGTTTCCAGTTGTTTTAGACATGCGCTGTCCGTTAAGCTCTAGCATATTAGCGTGCATCCAATAATTAACAGGGGATTGGCCTTTAGCGGCTTCGTTTTGGGCAATCTCACACTCATGATGCGGAAATTTTAAATCCATACCACCACCGTGAATATCAAATTGTTCTCCTAAGTATTTGGTGCTCATAGCCGTACATTCTAAATGCCAACCTGGGAAACCGTCGCTCCAGGGAGAAGGCCACCGCATTATATGTTGAGGTTCTGCACGTTTCCAAAGAGCAAAATCTTGGGGGTTTTTTTTGTCGCTCTGTCCGTCAAGGACTCTGGTATTATGGATTAAATCATCTAACTTACGCTTGCTTAACTTACCGTACTCGTTTGTTTCGTTAAACTTATGAACATCAAAATATACCGAACCGTTAACTTCATAAGCAAATCCATTGTCTATAATGTTTTTTATAAGCTCAATTTGTTCAATGATATGACCTGTTGCTGTAGGTTCTATACTGGGAGGCAAAAAGTTAAAGGTGTTTAATATATTATGAAAATCAACCGTGTAGCGCTGTACTACTTCCATAGGTTCAATCTGCTCTAATCGCGCTTTTTTGGTTATTTTATCCTCTCCGGCATCAGCATCATTTTCTAAATGACCAGCATCCGTAATATTTCTAACATAACGCACTTTATACTCTAAATGCTTTAGATAGCGAAATATCATATCGAAAGACATAAAGGTTCTAACATTTCCTAAATGCACATTGCTGTAAACCGTTGGGCCACAAACATACATGCCTATATGGCCTTCGTTAATAGGGGTGAATATTTCTTTTTTGCCTGAAAGCGAATTGTATATTTTTATCTGTTGTTCTTGGTATAACTGCATTTGTGTTAAGTGGTTTGTTTGGCAATCAAATTGTAAAGTCGCTTAGCTGATTTTAGATATGATCTTTATTACAGCAGCTTACGACGAAACAACAAACTTAAAACTTAGTATCCAATTTTATATAGTCTAAAAATTCCCGACGCGTTGCTTTATCTTTAAATCTACCACCAAATTCGGAGGTAACCGTGCTACTTTCAATGTCTCTAATGCCTCTGGAGTTTACACATAGGTGTTTAGCATCAATAACACAGGCAACATCTTTGGTATTTAGAACCTCTTGAAGCTCTCTAACAATTTGAATCGTTAAGCGTTCTTGCACTTGCGGACGTTTAGCAAAGTAGTCTACAATACGGTTCATTTTAGATAAACCAACAACAGTACCATTGGAGATATAAGCAATATGAGCTTTTCCGACTATTGGCAATAAATGATGTTCACAGGTGGAGTATACCGTAATGTTTTTTTCAACCAACATTTCGCCATACTTATATTTATTTTCGAAAGTAGAAGCGCTTGGTTTTTTTTCGGGATCCAAGCCCCCAAAGATCTCTTTAACAAACATTTTGGCCACACGGTTAGGTGTGCCTTTTAAACTATCATCTGTTAGATCAAGTCCTAATGTTTCCATAATGTGGCGAACATCGTCTTTGATAATATCAATTTTTTCCTCTTTAGAAAGCTTAAAGGCATCGTGGCGCAACGGGGTGCTTTCTGATGTGCCAATATGGTTGTTTCCTATAGATTCAAACTCCTCAAAGTTGTTGTCAATTTTCATCTGTCAAAAAAAATCATGATTTTAAGTTTGCAAAGATAAGTAATTCCGTTTTGTTATGTTTTGAATTAACAAACAATTAATTTTAAGGGTTTGTCTGTTTTTCAACGGATTAATTACAATAAAAAATAAGAAGCCCGAACTTTTTAGGTTCGAGCTGCATATATTATATGTTCTGCTTTGTCCTAAATATTAAAACTTAGTGATAATGTTACGTTAGAATCTGTTCTGTCTACGTTAGCTGTATCGACTAGCCCCATATTATAAAGAGGTGTAGCGAATGAACGGTTTGCTTGATCGAAAGTAAGATCTAGTTTGGTGTTTCCAAAGTTAAAGCCAAGTCCAAGCGAATACCCTGTTAAATCACCAACAGTTGTACCATTCTTGTATGGGCTTTCTTCAAAGCGGTATCCGCCTCTAAAGCTAAATTGTTTGTATTTGTATTCACCTCCCAATCTATAGGTTGCCGCATCGGTTAAGGCATTGCTAATGTTGTTGTTTTCGAAAGCAAAATCAGGGTCAGATGTTGGTTTAAGCTTGGTAGTGCTGTAATCTTTTCTGGAGTAGTCGAAACTCAGGAGACCCTGTGTGCCAAACACGTAGGCTAAACTTCCCGAAAGTTTACCGGGAGTTTGTAATTTGTATTGGGGATATACGTTTACTATTAAAGGGTTGATTTCAATAAATCCATTAATACCATCTGTAGCTATAAATTGTGAAGCTTCCTCTTCAATGGTGTACCATGTAGGTGAATCGTAAGTTAAACCTACTCTAAATTCTTGGCTTAATTTTAAGATACCCCCCAATTGAAAGGAAAAACCGCTACCTGTGGTTGATAAATTGTTTTCAAACTCTATATATTCCACATCGGATGTATTTGAGTTTTCTTCAATTAAAAAAGTAGAACGGTCGTAGTTGATAAAATGAGAATTTAAATTCAGCCCTAAGTAAAGGTTGTCTTCGTATTGGGCAGCCATATTAAAGGAAATCTTACCGTTGTATCCAGTAGCTGCATAACTGTAGTCATGAAAGAAATTACCGTTATTTAAATTAATGGTATATTCTGTATTGGCATCATTGTTAATATCTACAGGTTCTAAAATAAAAGATTCATAACCTAAAAAAGCTTGTTGATGGCTATAGCCATATGCACTACCTATTTCTTGATAGGCTTGTGAATAGGTTTCTCCATCGAGTCTTTCTATTTCATCAAGTCTAAGGCCATAGGCATAATCGAAAAAATAACTTGAAATAGAGTTGTCGAAATTACCACTATTGGTATTGGTTCCAATTGCCCTCCAATTATCATCAAAATTAGCTGTTTTTTCATAAGCAACAGCTAAACTGAATTTACGCCATGGAGAGTTTGCGTTTCTGTTCGCAAAAACAAAGGCGGCACCTCCTTGGTTAAGGTCAAAGGTCGATTCGTTGGCACTTGTCATTCTACCAAAATAGTCGGTATCATTTTTAGTATCTATATTCGATAAGGAAAACGATGCATGGCTTTTATTAAAAACAGCAGAACTGGCAGGATTTAAGCTTACAGCACTCATGTCTCCACCCAGAGCGCCAAAAGCACCGCTTAAGGCTCTAAAACGAGCTGTTCCTTGTATATTGTCTTGCGAATAACGTAAGGCATCTGTTATATCTTGTGCGTAGATTGAGGACATAGAAAGTATGCCTATGAATAGTAAATTTAACTTTTTCATGTGTTTCAATTTTATTTTTAGGGTAAGATAGGGGGCAAGTCTGTTATTGAGTTTATTAAAAAATCAAACCTGCCCATATATGTTTAACGACGTCTTCCACTTGAGGCACTAGAACTTCTGGAGCTTCCGGACGATGATCTGGAAACCGAACCAGAACTTGACCTACTGCTGCTTCTGCTAGGTGTATAGCTTGAGTTTGAACTTCGAGACGTACTTCTTGAATAGGAACCAGAACTATTACTGCTTCTTGAACTAGAACTCGGTCTGTAGGTTGTGCTTCCCGAACTTCTTCTTACAGATGAAGACGATGATCTTGCTGTAGAGTTTGAAGTTGGAGCAGAAGCCGTACTAGATCTTCTTTGTGTATATGTTTTTGTATTTGGATTGTAGTACCTACTAGTGCTACTTCGTCTGCTTGTAGTGTATCTTGAAGTAGCGGCGTTGCTTGTAGAACTAGTACTGCGTCTTAAACTAGTAGAGGAAGTTGTACCCACCCTACTATAGCTGCCTCTTCTACTGGTATTGTAAGCAACATTTCTTCCGCTGTAATATCTGTTTCCGTAATACCAATTGTTATGATAAGGGTATCTGTAGTTCCAATAGTTTCTATAAGGATACCCGTAATAACTATATCGATATCTGTAAGGGCTGTAATAACACCACCCATAATATCCGCCGTACCAATAAGGATCGTAGTATCCCCAATTGTTCCAGCCCCAATTGTTCCAGTATGGGCCTCCCCATAAATAGGAATTATAACCAAAACCAGAATGGTAATTTATTGTTATTTGATTGCTGTCTTGACCCCAGCCTGCATACCCCTGATAGCTATTGTCATCAATTGAGCCGTCTTCGTTGTAATTGCTGCTTTCGTATGAATCTATATCTGTGAAAATAGCCTCGTCGGCAAGCATGTTGTCGTATTCAAGAGCTTTATTTCTGAAATAGTTTTTGTAATAATCACTATTAGATTTGTTTGGGATTTCAACAACAGCATCTTCGTATAGCATGTTATTTTCCTGAGTACTATAAATACCATCGCTGTCGGCACCTACATATTGATAAGAACCGCAAGACGATAAACTAATTAGCAATCCAAGAATAGCTAAATAAGATATTCTCCTTTTTATGTAGTTAGTAAATTGCATATCTCTAGAATTTTATTGTTGAACATAACAAAAATAGTTAGTTTTGCCGAACTATTTTTATATTTAACATAATCACAATATTTGTGCCAAAATAAAGTGTATGAGTAAAAAACTTACAAGCAGAGCAGCCGATTATTCAAAATGGTATAATGAACTTGTTGTAAAGGCAGACTTAGCAGAGACTTCAGCTGTTAGGGGCTGTATGGTCATTAAACCCTATGGCTATGCTATATGGGAGAAGATGCAAGCCGAATTGGATAAAATGTTTAAAGAAACAGGGCACCAAAACGCATATTTTCCTTTATTCGTACCTAAAAGCTTGTTTGAAGCAGAAGAAAAAAATGCCGAAGGATTTGCAAAAGAATGTGCGGTAGTAACCCATTACAGGTTGCAAAACGATCCTGATAAACAGGGAAAATTGCGAGTAGATCCAGAAGCACGATTGGAAGAGGAACTTGTAGTGAGGCCTACTTCTGAAGCCATTATATGGAATACTTACAGAAACTGGATTCAATCATACAGAGATTTGCCATTATTAATAAATCAGTGGGCTAATGTGGTGCGCTGGGAAATGCGTACACGCTTGTTTTTGCGTACGGCCGAATTTTTATGGCAAGAAGGGCATACTGCACATGAAACAAAAGCAGAGGCTATAGCCGAAGCTAAATTAATGAACAATGTATATGCAACTTTTGTTGAGAACTTTATGGCCATACCTGTCATTCAAGGACTAAAGACAGAAAGTGAACGTTTTGCAGGAGCAGAGGATACCTATTGTATAGAGGCTTTAATGCAGGATGGTAAAGCTTTGCAGGCAGGAACCTCACATTTTTTAGGGCAAAATTTTGCTAAGGCCTTTGATGTTAAGTTTGCCAACAAAGAAGGAAAACAGGATTATGTTTGGGCAACGTCTTGGGGAGTTTCCACACGATTAATGGGTGCCTTAATCATGACACATAGTGATGATAACGGATTGGTTTTGCCTCCTAGTTTAGCGCCTAATCAGGTGGTTATTGTGCCTATATATAAAAGTGAAGAAGATTTAAAGGCCGTTACGGAAGTAGCTAATAGTATTCTAAGCGATTTGAGGGCTAAAGGTATTTCGGTGAAGTACGACGACCGCACTACGCAAAGACCTGGGGCAAAGTTTGCTCAGCATGAACTGCAAGGTGTACCATTACGAATAGCCATTGGGCCTAAAGATTTGGAGAATAGAACGGTAGAGTTGGCAAGAAGAGATACTTTGACTAAAGAAACGGTTGCCTTAGATAATTTAACGACAATTATTGAAGATTTGCTGAAAGAAATTCAAAAAACCCTGTTTAGTAAAGCCAAAGCGTTTAGAGATTCGCATATTACCGAAGTTGACACATTTGAAGAATTCAAAGGTGTTTTAGAAAACAAAACCGGGTTTGTTTCAGCGCATTGGGATGGTACAGCAGAGACAGAAGATAAAATAAAAGAACTCACTAAGGCGACTATTAGATGTATTCCTTTAGATGCTAAGGAAGAAGAAGGGACTTGTGTACTTACTGGAAAGCCTTCTAAAGGAAGAGTTTTGTTTGCAAAAGCATATTAAGGAAAGTTTTTTTGAAAAAAAATCATTAAGCTATTGCAGCATTTAAAAATAGTTGTATTTTTGCAACCGCAATCGAGATATTGCGAGTTATTTGAAGTATTGCAAGGTTGAATTGTTAAATTTATATTTGCGCACTCAAAAAAATAATGGCCCGTTCGTCTATCGGCTAGGACGCCAGGTTTTCATCCTGGTAAGAGGGGTTCGATTCCCCTACGGGCTACAATTTTAATAATATAGAAAAGTAACAAATGGCAAATCATAAGTCAGCGTTAAAAAGAATTAGAAGTAACGAATCTAAGCGTTTGTTGAACAAGTATCAGCATAAAACAACGCGTAATGCAATAAAGAAATTACGTGAGCTAACGGATAAGAAAGAAGCAGAAACGCTATTCCCATCTGTTGTTTCCATGTTGGATAAATTGGCAAAGAAAAACGTAATTCACGCTAACAAGGCTGCAAACCTTAAATCGGGATTAGCCAAGCACGTTGCTTCTCTGTAAGAAAAGAAAATTGCAAGTTATATAATGACTAAGCCTTTCACTAATGAGAGGCTTTTTTATTTGACTAAATTTTAAGTATACTTTTTAATGTAAAAAGTATTGTAAAAACCAGATGTAATAGTTTGGTGGCTTATTGGTAAAAAAGTGTTGCAAGGTTAATTTTTATAGTTTATATTTGCGCACTCAAAAAATAATGGCCCGTTCGTCTATCGGCTAGGACGCCAGGTTTTCATCCTGGTAAGAGGGGTTCGATTCCCCTACGGGCTACAATTTTAATAATATAGAAAAGTAACAAATGGCAAATCATAAGTCAGCGTTAAAAAGAATTAGAAGTAACGAATCTAAGCGTTTGTTGAACAAGTATCAGCATAAAACAACGCGTAATGCAATAAAGAAATTACGTGAGCTAACGGATAAGAAAGAAGCAGAAACGCTATTTCCATCCGTTGTTTCCATGTTGGATAAATTGGCAAAGAAAAACGTAATTCACGCTAACAAGGCTGCAAACCTTAAATCGGGATTAGCCAAGCACGTTGCTTCTCTGTAAGAAAAGAAAATTGCAAGTTATATAATGTAAAAGCCGCTTTTTAGAGCGGCTTTTTTATTTTTGCTAATTGGAAGAATCTTCATTTTTCAAACCAAGAAGCTACTTCTGTCAATGCTTTTTCAGGTGTTTTTTCCAAAGGCCAGTATTCAAGTCCTACGTATCCTGAAAACCCCGTTTCTCTAATGGCTTTAAAGATTTCAGGATAATTTATTTCACCCTTTTGAAGTTCATTTCTTCCTGGGTTTCCTGCAGCATGAAAATGCCCAATTTTATCAATGTTGGAAACTATATTTCTTATTAATTGGCCTTCACTAATTTGTTGGTGGTATATGTCGAAAACGACTTTAATGTTAGGGCTGTCTACAGCATCAATTATCTTAAAGGCTTCATCACTGTTTACTAAAAAATAGCCTTTGTGGTCAATTAGTTCATTTAAAGGTTCAATAACAAGCGTAATGCCTGCTTCTTCTAGAAGAGGGGCGGCAGCTTTTAGACCATCTACCAACGATTTAAACTGAGTTGCTCTTGGTACGTCGGTTAAAAAATCACCAACTTGAGATATTAAAATGCCAGTTTTTAACTTTTTAGCAGCAGCTATCGACTCTTTTAAGCCTTTCAAATATAAAGATCGAAGATTGGCATCGACTAGGCTAACGAATTTTGTGCAACATGCCGAAATTTTTAGGTTATTTTCTAACTGAGCTTTTACCAAAGCATCCAAATCTTTATCCCACCAACCCCAAAATTCTATAGCGTTAATTTCACTTTGTCTAACAGATTTGCAAGCTTCTTCAAAGGACTTGCCTTCAAAAACAGAATCGATGCATACTGACGGTTTAAATCTATTCATTATAAATATATGTTTTTAATATAAATCTAATTAATTGTAATTTGAATTCTAGATAAGAAAAAAAGTGTTTTAATTATTTGTGTTTATCTGTTTGCTCAGAGAATTGAAATAGTAAAAAACACTTAAACGGTTGGGAGTAAAATTACAGAATTCTTAGTAGAAGCTAACCGTTTTTGTTAAGAATTTGTTTAACAATTGTGAGATCGTCTGCTTCTATAAAGTTCTAATATCAAGACATACAAGAGAATGACATTTTACCTGAAAGAATCCCTAAAAGCTCTGCTAAGGGCAGTTTGTTTCAAGAAATTCTTTATAAGGCAACGCCTAAAAGCACAGAAGGTTTAAGCATTATTTTTTAAACTAACCAAAACAAATAAAATGAAGGTTAAAACTGTTTTATTTTTTTACCATTGGACTATCATCGGCTTTAAGGTCCCCCACAACATATTGCATGCCATCCAATAAAAACATAAGAAATTCCGGGTTATCCAGGCTTTGTGCGTTATGAGATGGTGAGCTGTAAAAGACTCTGCCTTTACCGTATCTTTTTATCCAGGAAACATAATTGATGTTGTTTTTTGGGGTTTTTCGCAAACCTTTCAATTTATCCGCTTCAATATATAATAACGGACGGAAATTATAATCAAAATAGGCATTTTTAAAAAAATAAGGTTCATCAACATGAGTCAGTCCTTTTCCTTTAAAAGCTTTCACTAAAGGATGGTTTACATCCACTTCTTTAACATGCATTTCTTGCTGTTTGGGGTGGTAATCAAAACTTCCACCGGTCATTTTGCTAAATTCTAGTGAGTTATTTTGGACAACGATTGCTCCATGTAATAACATTAAACCACCACCTTTTTTTACATATTCCATGAGGTTGTTTTCATAGACAGCAGCTTGCTCTGCAATGCGGGCATCGGTCAGAGAACTATTCATTTTTAAAAGATCTGAAAACAGATCACGCTTTGGTCCTTCGGGGTTCGAATTATTAAGAATAACGGCGTCGTACTTTTTGAGGTTATCTTTACTAAAGTTCTCAACATCGTAACCTATATGGATGTCGAAAATATCGGATTTCTTTCCAAGTATTTTAAGCATTTCTACGTTGTGAGGAATGGTCCAATGTTTAAAACCTGTCGCTTTAGAAAATACCAAAATACGTTTTTTGCTTACATTCTTTACTGAAGGTTCTGAGGGAGCAAGGCGTTCTATTTTTGAAATCCATTCTGGAGAGATCTTAAATTCATCCATACTTTGGGCTGTTGAGGCAGATATAAAGAAAGTGATTAAGAGTGTTGCGATTATTAGTTGTTTTGTTTTCATTTTACGTTATTCTTTAAGGATGATGTTCTAACTATTAATTTATGTTTTAAAAGAATGGATTCGGCCGACTGAATATTTATGTTGCCTTTTAAATGACTTATAATGCTTTGCCCTGCCAAAACACCCAATTCGTAACCGGGATAGTTAACAGTGCTTAAGTTGGGTTGTATTATTTCTGAAACTGGATTATTATTGAAACCTATAATTTTTATGTCTTCTGGAATTCGAACGCCTTCTTTTAAAAGTGTTTGAATACAAGCCACAGCCATAGCATCATTGGCAAAAAATATGCCGTCGAATGACTCCTTGGCATTTTTTATATGATCCATGACGAAATCTATTTTTTGAGGATCCAGATCAGTTTCAAAAAGATTGTAAGGGTTAAATTCAATTTTATGTTTATGTAAGGCATCTTTAAAGCCATTGAAACGATCGCTATATACATTGCGCTTTAAATAACCACTTACATGAAGGATGTTTTTGCATCCTTGTAGAATTAAATGTTCTGTCGCATCAAATCCTGCTTGTTTGTTATCAATCAGGATGGTTGGGCAATTTGGGAGATAATCAACTCTATCAAAAAATAAAAGAGGTATTTTTTGTTCTCTAAATATGTCAAAATGCTCATAGTTAGCAGTTTCGTGTGCTAACGATACCATTAACGCATCTACGCCACTGTCATATAATGTTTTGGCATTAAGTTTTTCTTTTTGCTCTGATTCTAATGACTGACTAATAATGAGATTGTAATTATGTTCATTGGCTATTTTTTCAATGCCAGATAAGGCGGCAGACATAAAAGGCGAGTTTAATTTGGGAACAATAACGCCAATGGTGTTGGATTTTTGTTTGCTTAAGTTAGCAGCAAACTTGTTAATGCGGTATCCAGAGCTTTGTGCATAGGATACAATTCTTTTTTTTGTGCTAAAACTTATTGATGGATGATCGTTTAGGGCTCTACTAATAGTAGCAGGAGAAACATTAAGCACTTTAGCTAAGTCATAAATGGTTATTTTCTTGTCCATTTAAATATCGAAATTTTCAATGCAATACTACGAAATAATCGTGAAACTGTTTTAGGTTTAAGTTTTAAATATTTTATATTTTTTATTCATATATGTGTTTTAATGGTATATGTGTAAATATTTTTCAAATATTATTAGTTTTTAATATAATATTATTACGCAATCGGTTGCGTAATATGTTGCTTTTGATTATGTTTGCTTAGTCCAGAAAACAATAGTTTATTTTTAAATTTAATTAAATTGAAATATGCCGTTTTATTAGCTTTCTCTATAAGCTTACTGTCCTGTGTTAAAAAAGAAAAAATCTATTTTGAAGTTAAAGGAGATGGATTTCTTGTAGAAACTCCAGTTGCATTAGATATATCAAAGTTGGCATCTAATTCATTCAAGTTATATAATGAAGGTAATGAAGTGGCCTGGCAAATAGATGAAGAGTCCAATACACTTTGGTTTATACATTCTCCTGAGCAATCAACATCTTATATACTTGAGGAGAATGATGGAAGTGGCGAACAAGTCGGTGAATTGATTGCTCCCCAGGAGAACGGAAATCTTCAGTTTACATTAAGAAACAAACCAGTTTTACAATACCGATACGATATGCATTACCCTCCTCAGGGGGCAGATTCTGTTTTTAAAAAATCGGGATATATTCATCCTGTTATAACGCCCAAAGGAGATACTTTAACACGTATAAACCCACCAGATCATTATCATCATTATGGCATATGGGGGCCTTGGACACATACGCGAATCGATTCGGTACGCGTGGATTTCTGGAATTTGGGGGATGGTCAAGGCACTGTTCTTTTTAAAGAATTTAAATCTATCGAAAAAGGATCCCTTTACAGCAGATTTAATGCTGTTCAAGAACATATTGATTTAAGAACTAAAAATACACCGCAGGTAGCTGTTAACGAGAACTTAAAGGTGTGTTTATGGGATATAGGAAGGGATGATCGTTATATGTTCGATTATAGCTCTGATTTTAGTTCTCCATTAAAAAAGGGTATCCTTTTTGAAGCATATCGGTATGGCGGAGGGCTCGGCATGCGATTTCACGAACGTTGGCAGAAAGACAATTGTAAAGTGTTGACATCTGAAGGAAAGACGCGCCTGGATGCCGATGGGTCTAATGCCCGTTGGGTTATAGTTAGTGGGGAAGATCGCACAGGAGCAGGTTCAAATGGTATTTTATTCATGAGTTATCCAGATAACAGGATGCATCCGGAACCTATGCGCGTATGGCCTGAAAATGCTAATAACGGTAGAGGAGATATGTTTTTTGAGTTTTGTCCGATCCGTCATAATGAATGGAAAATTGAACCAAATACAACTTACAACCTTACCTATCGAATGGTAGTTTTTGATGGTGAGTTAACAGCAGAAGAAGCGGAAGCTTACTGGCAAGCCTTTGCCAAGCCTTTGCAGGCGCAAATCATTTTATAATTTAAATTATTAACGTATTATGCATAGAAGAAAATTTATTAATCAAACAGCACTGGGAACGGTTGCAATGGTAGGGTTTCCATCCATTGTTCCAGCACATGTATTAGGTAAAAACGCACCTAGTAACAAAATAAATATTGGTCAGATTGGTTGCGGACGTATAGCACGCGATCATGATATACATGACACCATTCGTTTTGACGACGCCCGATTTGTGGCGGTGTGCGACGTGGATTCCAAAAGAGCGGTTGACGCTAAAAATTTAGTTGACGGTTTTTATAAGGAGAAGACAGGGAAGACTAATTATATGGATACCAAGGTGTATGGCGATTACCGGGAGATGTTATTGAACAAGGATATTGATGCTGTTGTTATTAGTACGCCAGATCACTGGCATTCGCAGCCTGCTATGGAAGCTGCTTTGGCTGGTAAGGATATCTATTTACAAAAGCCTACCTCATTAACCGTAAGGGAAGGGCAGCAGTTGCGAGAGGCCGTGAAAAAGAGCGGAGCTATTTTGCAAGTAGGGACCCAACAACGTGCCATGCCTCAGTTCCGCATTGCGGCCGAATTGGTAAGAAATGGACGTATCGGTAAACTCCATACGGTTAAAATCGGACTACCCGGTGACCCCGCAGGACCCGAAGCGCCCGAAATGCCCATTCCTTCCAATCTAAACTTTGATATGTGGTTAGGGTCTACCCCTGAAGTGCCCTATACCGAAATAGGAGTGCATCCGCAGAATGGTTATAGCCGACCAGGCTGGTTGCGTCAAAGAAATTATGGAGCAGGAATGATTACTGGCTGGGGACAACACCATTACGATTCTGCAGCATGGGGAATGAATACAGAGCTTACGGGGCCGGTTTCGGTTGAAGCATTGGCAGAATTCCCTAAATCGGGACTATGGAATGTACATGGTGACTTCTTTGTAAAGCATGAATATGAAAACGGAATTACCGTATATACGAGTGGTGGTTATACCAATGGTATCAAGTACATAGGGGATGACGGCTGGATTTTTGTGTCGCGAGGAGCCTATACAGCTTCGGCTTCCGATCCAGTTGATAAAGAAAAAAGTGCCAAAGCATTAAATGCATCCGATCCGAAAATATTAGAATCGGTTATTGGAGAAAATGAAATTCATCTTGAAAAAATTGACGATCAGCACGGTAATTGGTTAGAGTGCATAAAAACCAGAAAGCAGCCTATTTCACCTATTGAAAAGGGACATAAAGCTTGTGCTATTTGCTTGATAAGCGATATAGCCATGCAGTTTGATAGAAAATTAGAATGGGATCCAGATAAGGAGGTATTCATCAATGATGATGAAGCGAATGCTATGTTACGTCGTGAGCAACGTAAACCATACGGTACAGATTACGTGAAGCTGTAAGTTGGAATAAAATAAAAAAACACCTCCTTTGTTGATAAGGGAGGTGTTTTGATTTACCATAAATGAACAGGGGTTGTGTTAGATCAGAATTCCGGGATTGTGCGGATGGTGTAATGGGAGAACGTCATCGCCAAATGATAAAAATAATTAAATGATAGTGTATTATGCCTGTTTGTGTGCAGTCAGGTCTTAGTGTTGAATAAATAATTATGAAAAGATGAAATACTACGTATGGATAGTGTTGTTATGTTTTAGCATGTCCTGTGCTAACAAAAAGCAAGAAGAAAAAACCTCTAAAGAACCTGTGTCTAAAAAGGTAAGGTTAATGACCTTAGATCCTGGACATTTTCATGCAGCATTGGTTCAAAAGACTATGTACGATCAAGTGGATCCTAATATATATGTTTTTGCTCCAGATGGTCCAGAGGTAAGAGATTTTTTAAGTAAAATAGAATCTTATAATTCAAGAGAAAAGGCACCAACACAATGGAATGTAAAGGTTTCTTTAAGTGATGACTATTTAAGTGAAATGCTAGAAAAAAAGCCCGGTAATGTTATGGTGGTCGCTGGAAAGAACTCTAAAAAAATAGATTACATACTGGCGGCGGTAAAGGCAGGGTTGAATGTATATGCAGATAAACCGTTGGTGATTAATCCGGATGGTTTCAAAAAGCTTAAAGAAGCCTTTAAGATAGCTAAGGAAAATAAGGTGTTGATTTACGATATCATGACCGAAAGATTTGAGTCGACAACCGCCCTCCAAAAATTATTTTCCACATTACCGGACGTGTTTGGAGATTTGGAAGGAGGGACGCCATCAGATCCGGCTATTAGCAAGGAAAGTGTACATCATTTTTTTAAGTATGTTTCCGGAAAACCTTTGGTGCGTCCCGCCTGGTTTTTTGATGTTAATGAGGAAGGCGAAGGTATTGTGGATGTGACCACGCATCTGGTCGATTTGGTACAATGGGAGGCTTTTCCTGATCAGATCATTGATTCCGCTAATATTGAAATGTTGAGCGCTAGACGTTGGCCTACAATCTTAAACCTTGAACAGTTTAAAAAAGTAACCGGATTGGAAACATTTCCAGAGTACCTGAAAAAGGACATTAAGGATGGTAAATTACATGTGTACTGTAATGGCGAAATGATCTATAAGATTAATGGGAAACACGCAAAAGTGTCTGTTATATGGAATTACCAGGCGCCTGAAGGTACCGGTGATACTCATTATAGCATTATGAGAGGAACTAAAAGCAATCTAATTATTAAACAGGGAGAGGAAGAAAAGTTTAAACCTACGTTGTATGTTGAGGCTAAAAAAACGGAAGGATTTGGTGATGCTTTAAACAAAGTGCTGTCAACAGATGTGGAGAGCGAGTTTCCAGGAACCACAGCAGAGAAAATAGGGGACAATATTTGGAAAATAAAAGTGCCCGAAGTTTTTAAAATAGGACATGAGGCACATTTTGCCCAGGTCACAGAAAATTACTTGAAGTATTTGGAGGAAGGTAAACTCCCAGACTGGGAACTTCCCAATATGATCACGAAATACTATACAACTATTGAAGCTTATAAAAAGGCTATACACAACTAAATACAAGACACGTTTTGTGAAAATAAATAGGGGCTTTTCTATGAGGAAAGGTAGTAGGTTTATTATCTTTGGGGACGTTAGATATTAATGTCGGATAAAACCTCTTTTTTGAACAAATACGCTGTTTTAAGAATCTGTAAAAACTCTTATCTATGATACCCTTTAGATAAGGGTTTTGTACATTTTAAGTTGCAGATTTTTATAATGAGGATGAACTTAAATCTTAACTGTTAAAACCAAATTTTGATGAAACTAAGATACAGCATTTTCTTAGTGCTATTAATTATTGTGTTCGGATGCAAACCGTCATTTGACGAACCGCAAATTCCTTTGGATACTTACAAAATTGAAGAGGGCTTCGAATTAAAGGTGATCGCTTCAGAACCGCTATTAGTGGCGCCGGTAGCTATGGATTTTGATTCCGATGGGAGGATTTGGGTAGCCGAAATGACCGGTTTTATGAGCGATATTGATGGAGAGGGAGAAGAAGCACCATCCGGAAGTATAAAAATTTTGGAGGATAGAGATCACGATGGTGTTATGGACCATGCAAAGGTCTTTATAGATAGTTTGGTGTTGCCAAGAGCTTTGGCACTGGTATATGGCGGTATACTGTATGCCGAGCCGCCTAATCTTTGGTTTGCCGAGATTAAAGACGATAAACCGGTGAACCCTGTTTTAGTGGATTCCTTGTATGCGGCCGAGGGGAATCCGGAACATCAGCCTAATGGTTTAATGTTAAATATTGATAATTGGATCTACAATGCGAAATCGCACTACCGATACCAAAGAAAAAACGGAAAATGGCTCAAGGAGCCCACGACATTTAGAGGACAATGGGGCATTTCACATGATAATTTTGGGCGCCTGTATTATAATGATAATTCTAGACAACTGCTAGGCGATCATATGTTGCCTAATCGATTAACACGTAATAAGTATGCAACACCAAAGTATGGGGTTAATCAGCTTTTAACAAAAGATCAAAGAGTATATCCGTTGCATGCGGCCTACGTTAATAGGGGATATGCCAAAGGCGTTTTAGATAAAGATAGTTTATTGGTAAATGTAACGGCTGCCTGTGGGCCTAACATATATCGTGGAGGTGCTTTTCCAAAGGATTACAGTCAAAATGCTTTTGTGTGTGTGCCAGAAGCCAATTTGTTAAAGCGAAATATACTAGAGTTTTATGGCGATAGTATAGCAGCCAGACAAGCATGGGAAGGTAAAGAGTTTTTGGCGTCCACAGACGAGGGCTTTCGTCCCGTTAATTTAAATACTGGGCCAGACGGAAGTCTTTATGTTGTAGATATGCATCGTGGCGTTATAGGGCATCATGCCTATTTGAGTCCCTATTTAAAGAAAAGGATAAAGGAACGCCAGTTGGACACTTTAATTAATGCAGGACGTATATTAAAAGTTAAGCACAAAGGCACCAAGCCTTATGCTGTTCCTAATTTGGGAACAATGACCGGAAAGCAATTGGCGGGGCTATTAAAGCATAAAAATGGTTGGGTTCGTGATCGTGCACAACATTTGCTGGTATTTAAACGCTTAAAAGCTATTGTTCCAGAATTGAAGGTACTTGCGCAAGACAAAAACCATCCTATAGCGCAAATACATGCACTCTACACTTTAAAAGGCCTAGATGCATTAACATTTGACTTATTGGTTGATGTTGCAGAGAAAGGAACACCAGAAGTAACTTCACATTCTTTGATTTTGCTTGAGGATTATGTCTCAGAGGACTATGTGAATAAAGTAAAAATATTGTTTGGGAAATTAAGGAATAAGAATAATAAGTTTATTGATTTATATTTGGGATCAAGCATTGGGGTGTGGGCGGCAGTTTCAAAACAAGCATTTTATCCTGTTGTTTTGGAATTAATGCAAAAATATGAAGGGAATAATATAATGATTGAAGCCATTTTGAGTGGTATGGGTGAGATTTCGGAACAACTGGTGGAAAATGTGGAGCAAGATCAAGATCTGTTGAGAAGTAAATTTTATTCGCAAATTATAAAGGTTACCCAGAATAAAAAAGAAAATAAAGCAAATTGGATATTTTCGCAAACCTCGTTAAGTGAGGACCCGAGAACCAAGGGCGCCAAATTGTTTCGTCAAATTTGTAGCGCATGTCACGGGATGAAAGGAGAGGGAATAGAAGGATTGGCGCCGCCATTAATGAATTCAGAATATGTAGCTAAACCAATTGAACGTTTAGGCCTTATAATCCTTAATGGTTTAGAAGGCCCTGTACATGTAAATGGCACATTATACGAATTAGGACAAGTCATGCCAGGATTGCGAAATAATGAAAGTATAACCGATAGCGATATCTCTAGTATTATATCTTATGTAAGTAACGCATTTAGTGATAAGCCTCAAAGTTTAAGTGCCCAAAAAATTAAAGAACTCCGTAATGTGAAACCAACAAGTGGTAATGAGTTTACAGAGACGGAGTTATTGGAATATGGAAGTGAAAATAGTAATTAATAATTGATAATAAACAGGACGTATTAATGAATTTAAAATATTACATTCTTTTTGTTTTAATTGGAGCACTAAGTTGTAAGCCATCATTTGAAGAACCTCAAATTCCTTTGGATAATTATAAGGTTGAAGATGGTTTTAAATTAGAAATGGTCGCTTCAGAACCCTTATTGATAGCACCTGTCGCAATGGATTTTGATTCCAAAGGGAGAATTTGGGTGGCCGAGATGACCGGATTTATGCGTAACATTGATGGGGAAGGAGAAGATGCGCCAACGGGAAGTATAAAAATACTAGAAGACAAGGATCATGACGGTGTTATGGATCATGCTAAGGTGTTTATTGACAGTATGGTATTGCCAAGAGCTTTGGCATTGGTCTATGGTGGCATTTTGTATGCCGAACCTCCTAACCTTTGGTTTGCTGAAATTAAAGACGATAAGCCGATAAATAAGATTTTGGTGGATTCGCTCTATGCAACCGAAGGCAATCCCGAACATCAACCCAACGGTTTGATGATGAATATTGACAATTGGATCTACAATGCCAAATCCCATTTTAGGTACCAAAGAAAAAACGGGGAATGGTTAAAAGAGCCCACAACATTTCGCGGACAGTGGGGGATAAGCCATGATAACTTCGGACGCTTGTATTATAACAATAATTCAAAACAATTACTAGGAGATCATGTCTTACCGAACCGATTGATAAGGAATAAATTTGTTATACCCAAGAATAGTGTTGACCAAGTTTTAACCAATAACCAACGGGTATATCCCTTGCATGCCGCCCACGTGAACCGAGGTTATGCCAAGGGAGTCTTAGATAAAGATAGTCTGCTTTTAAATGTGACTTCGGCATGCGGGCCGATGGTGTATAGAGGAGGTAAATTTCCAAAAGATTACGATCAGAATGTTTTTGTTTGTGTACCAGAAGCTAATTTGGTAAAGCGAAATATACTTGAATTTTATGGAGATAGTACGGCAGCCAGACAAGCATGGGATGGTAAAGAATTTTTAGCATCCACCGACGAGGGCTTTCGTCCCGTTAATTTATATACGGGGCCGGATGGAAATCTTTATGTAACAGATATGCATCGGGGGGTTATTCAACATCAAGCTTATTTAAGTCCGTATTTAAAAAAGAAAGCGCTTGAGAAACAGCTAGATACGATTGTAAATTCGGGACGAATATTAAAGGTAAGTCGTCAGGAAATGGGGCCATTCAAGATTCCGGATTTGGATGCTTTAACAGGAGCTCAGTTGGTGGAACTGCTTAAACATAAAAACGGTTGGATTCGAGATCGTGCACAACACCATATTATTTATAAGAAAGAAAAAAGTGTTATTCCCCAATTAAGTTTATTAGCTAAAGATGTAAAACATCCAATTGCCCAAACACATGCCCTGTATGCTTTAAAAGGACTAGATGCGTTAACATTTGATTTGTTGAAAGAAGTAGCAACCGAAGGAACGCCCGATGTGACATCGCATAGTTTGGTGTTGTTAGAGGCGTTTGCTTCAAAGGATCACGTTACCGAAGCCAAGATACTCTTTAATGAATTAAAGAAAAGAGATGATAAGGCTGTAGATTTGTATTTGGGATCTGTTATTGGTGTATGGATGTCTGTTTCGGAAGCAGATTTTTCACCATTGCTCTATGAACTCATAGAACAATATAAAAATAACTCAAGAATAGCAGAAGCTATTTTAAGTGGTATAGCAGAACCAATAGAAGTAGTAGCACAGCGGTTTGAAGAAGATGAACCTTTATCGAAAACTTATTTTTACGAGAACTTAAAGAAAGTAGCAGATCTGGAAGCTTCTAATAAGGCAAATTGGATTTTTACTAAAAAGTCGGTAGATGAAGATTCTAGAACTAAGGGGGCCAAATTGTTCCGTCAGATATGCAGCGCATGCCACGGGATGAACGGAGAGGGAATAGAAGGTTTGGCACCGCCATTAATGAATTCAGAATTTGTTACAAAGCCCATCGAACGTCTCGGACTTATTATCTTGCATGGTATGGAAGGGCCAGTGCACATCAATGGAAAATTATATGAACTTGGGACTGTCATGCCTGGTCTTATACATAATCAAAATATTAGTGATGCGGATATTGCGGATATTATATCCTATGTGAATAATGCTTTTTCTGTTAACAATGTAAGTTTAAGTCCGGATAAAGTTAAAATGTTGAGAAATAAAAAGCCTAAAAGCGGTAATGAATATACAGAAAAAGAACTTTTAGAATACACTAATAAAAAATAGGAAGTTGTTAAAAGCTTAGTTATTCCCTTATGAATACAGAGCGGAGTAGCACATAGAACCCTACCGATACGTACTGGTAAGGAATTAAGCTTATTTATATATATTTGCTTTATGAGCATAGTTTCAATCCAAAATAAATCTGGTACACCCAAGTATAAGCAAATAGTAACATCTATTGAAAATGCTATTGCAGATGGTATCATTAAGAAAGGAGATAAGTTACCTTCAATTAACAGTATTAGAGACAAACACGAAGTATCAAGAGACACTGTTTTAAGTGCTTTTAATGAACTTAAAATACGAGGTATAGTACAGTCTATAGCAGGGAAAGGCTACTATGTTTCTAGTGAGTCTGTTAATGTAAATCAAAAAGTGTTTTTATTATTTGATGAACTTAATGCTTTTAAGGAAGATTTATATAGTTCCTTTTTAAATGCATTAGGAGACAATATACATGTCGATATTTTTTTTCATCATTTCAATCATGATTTATTTAATAAATTGATCTATGATAATATTGGCAATTATAACTATTACGTCATTATGCCTGCCAATTTGAAAAACACCAATCTGGCTATTGAAAAGTTGCCCGTAGATAAAGTATGTATTTTGGATCAAACACATGAGGAGTTAGCTGCCTATTCAGCTATATATCAAAACTTCGAAAGCGATATTTTTAATAATCTCAATAAAGGCATACAGCTCATTAGAAACTATAAAAAATTGGTTCTTATTTTTGCAGAAAACAAACAACCACAAGGTATGTTAAGAGGATTTAAACGATTCGTTTCAGAAAACAGTTTGAATTCAGAAATAATTGATTCAGCTAGAGATAGAGTACCCAAAGAAGGAGAGATCTATATTATTCCAGATGATAGAAATTTAATAAGAATTATAAAGAAGATAAAAGATGGGAAGTTGCGATTAGGTAAGACCATTGGTATTATTTCTTATAACGATACGATGCTAAAAGAAATAGTGGAGGGAGGTATTACTACCATTTCAACCGATTTTACTAAAATGGGAGAACGTTTAGCACAAATGATCGTTAATAAAGAGCAAGGAAGGATAGAAAATCCAAATAATCTTATTTTAAGAAAATCGCTATAGGTGATTATAGGATTTAAAAAAGAGTGCCCCTGAAATTTTTATTTCAGGGGCACTCTTTTTAGTCTTTTTACAGTTTTTTAGTAAAGCTTACCAGAATAAGCTGTATAGTACAGTAAGAATGATCATTATCGCAAAAGCACCCACATTGAATAATGGAGATGTTTTGAATAACTCTTTGGTAAGTGGGATGCCTTTTTCATCATCAACACCCTTATTCTCAACTTGACTTACTATAACAATTACCAACATGGTTAACAACGCCGTAATCCCCATTTGGTGCATCCAAGGCTCTAAACCAGGTATAGGGATGAATTTTAATGCTAAAGCGATAGGGATTGAGGCTAAAGCTCCCCAAATAGCTGCTTTGTTGGTTGTTTTTTTCCATAATAAACCTAGAATGAATACGGCTAAAATCCCTGGACTTACAATACCAGTGTACTCCTGAATGAATTGAAATGCTTGGTCAATACCACCTAGAAGCGGTGCCATTATTGTACCAATGATTAAGGCTATAGCTGCAGAAACCCTCCCTACATTTACAGTAGCCTTGTCACTCGCATTTTTATTGATATACTGTTTGTAAATGTCCATTGTAAAAATGGTAGATGTAGAATTCAGCATTGAGGCCAAAGACGACACGATAGCAGCAGCTAAGGCAGCAAAAGCTATACCTTTAAGACCTGTTGGCAAGAACTGCAATAACCATGGGTAAGCTTTATCTGCTTGCTCGGCACTTGGCATATTTAATTGAGCCGTTTCTCCAAGACTAGCCATTACAGAAGTATCATTTACCATAACATAAGCAGCTATACCTGGAACTACTACAATTAAAGGAATGATAATTTTTAAGAAAGCAGCCAAAAGGATTCCTTTTTGAGATTCCTTTAAGGATTTTGCTGCTAAAGTTCTTTGGATAATGTATTGGTTAAAGCCCCAATAGTAAATATTGGCAACCCACAAACCACCAATTAATACCCATATGCCCGGGAGATCTAGGTAATTTTTGTTAGGAGATCCGTCACTATTAAATTGTTCGAGTACCATATGGAATTTTTCTGGAGCTGCGTCTACAACTTTTGAGAAACCAGCAAGTATACCTTCACCTCCCGATACGGCATTCAATGCTAAATACGTTGTAATCAAACCTCCTAAAACCAAGAAAACTACTTGAATCACATCAGTCCAAGCAACAGCAGAGAGTCCGCCATATAAAGAATAAGCTGCAGCAAATAAGGCTAAGCCTATAATGGCATACATCATATCAATACCCATTATGGTTTCTATGGCTAGCCCTCCTAAATATAGTACAGATGCTAGGTTAACGAAAATGTAAAGTCCGATCCAGAATACCGCTAGAATTGTTTTAAGGTTTGTTGAAAATCGTTTTTCGACAAATTCAGGAATTGTATAAAGTCCTTTTTCAATGAATATGGGTAGGAAATACTTACCAACAATAATTAAGGTTAAAGCAGCCATCCATTCGTAAGAAGCAATAGCCAGACCAAGTGCAAATCCAGAGCCAGACATTCCTATAAATTGTTCGGCAGATATGTTAGCAGCAATTAAAGAAGTGCCTATTGCCCACCATGGCAGTGATTTACTCGCCAAGAAATAGTCTTCAGCATTTTTTTGGTGACCTTCTTTGTCCCGAGAGACCCAAAGACCTACCCCTAAAATTAATATGGCATAAGCAATAAAAACTGCATAATCCCAAAATTCAAATCCTGATGTCATAATTTTTGTATTTAGTTTAGATAGTTAAAATATTTTGAATTTCTTATATAAATTCTTTTCAAACGGCGAAATATAGTAATTTCTATTCAAATAGCTTTTAAAAGTTATTAACAACTAGTAGCTACTAGTTGGTTTTTTTATTACTTTTGGAATCTCTAAAGTTTTAAGTTGTCAAAAGATAGGCTATACATTGAGTCTTGAAGGCATTTATAAAATGAGAACGTTAACCCGTTAAATAAAAGTAAATTGTATACAATAGCGCACACACAAGATCAAGCAAATGGCTTTGATTATATTGAGATAGAGAACCCAGAAAAAACGGTTTATGCTAAAATCTTTTTAAATTTAGGAGCCAGCTTGCAGGAGCTTACTTTAGATGGACATCCTTTAATTAAGGATTTACACCCGTTAACATACAACAATACCTATGCATCTTCTGTTCTATTTCCATTTGCGAATAGAATTAAAGACGGTAAATATTCTTTTCAGGGAGAAACCTATGCATTCGATATTAACGAAGAGCCATTAAACAATGCGTTGCATGGGTTGGTTTACAATAAGACCTTTAAATTGGCTAAACAGCATGTCGCTCACAATGCTGCCGAGGTTATATTGGTTTACTCCGAAACAGACCCTGTTGAGGGATTTCCATTTAAGTATACCATTCAATTAACATATAGCTTAACGAAGAACGGATTAGATCTTAGGGTCTCCGTTAAGAATGAAGATACCAAGCCTTTCCCATTTACACTTGGTTGGCATCCTTATTTTTTAAGTGACAATTTATATAAAAGTTCTTTGAGTTTTGATGCAGATAAAACTTTGGTTTTTGATGATAGAAATATTACGACTGGTTTAAAGGATATTGAAAAAAGTGAGGTGTTTTGTGTAGAGGATAAAACCTTGGATGATTGTTTTGTGTTGAATAGCAATCAGTTTACCTTCAATACACCTAAGTATCGTTTTGAAATAACGTCGTCGTCAATAGAAAATAACTTTTTACAGTTATATACCCCTCCACATAAAAATACTATTGCTATTGAACCAACAACAGGAGTTTCCGATAGTTTTAATAATGGACTGGGATTACAGACTTTAGAACCCAAACAGATATATAGCATTAGTTGGATCCTTAAAATAATTAATTAAATCACAGAGAAATAATGAGTTTGAATACAGCATTGATAGATGAGATAAGAACTACTTTTATTGATACTTTTGAGTCAGAACCTTTACTGATATTTTCACCAGGACGTATTAATATTATTGGAGAGCACACCGATTATAATGATGGTTTTGTGTTTCCTGCAGCTGTTGATAAGGGCATAGTGGCAGCTATTCAAAAAAGTGATGCTATAAATTGTGTCGCTTATGCAGTGAATAAAGAGGAGAGCATCGAATTCACGATAGATACCATTAAACCTTTACCCGAAGGCCGATGGGAAAATTATGTTTTTGGGGTTATTGCCGAATTAAAGAACAGAAGTAAGGTTGTTGGGAATTTCAATATTGCCTTTGGAGGCGATATTCCCGGTGGTGCCGGTATGTCGTCCTCTGCTGCTTTAGAAAACAGCGTGGTGTTCGGATTGAATGAACTTTTTGATCTTGGTCTATCTAAAGAGGAGATGATTCTGATATCCCAAAAAGCAGAGCACAATTATGTAGGCGTTAAATGTGGAATAATGGATCAGTATGCCAGTATGTTTGGTATCGAAAACAATGCATTGCTGTTGGATTGCCGAACCGTTGAAGCCAAACCATATGAGATCGATTTTAAGGATCATCAACTCATGTTAATCAATACCAACGTAAAACACAGTTTGTCCGATAGTGCTTATAACGATCGCCGTTCGGTGTGTGAAAATATAGCAGAACTGTTAGGTATAAAAGCATTGAGAGATGCAACCGAAGCCGATCTTGAGCGTATAAAGGATCAGGTTACTCCCGAAAATTATCAAAAGGCCTTATATGTCATCCAGGAGAATAATAGAGCGGTAAAAGCATCAAAAGCGATAGAGTCAGGAGATTTAGAGACTTTGGGAGCTTTAATCTATCAATCTCATAATGGTTTGCAAAACCAATATAAGGTGAGTTGTGAAGAACTGGACTTTTTGGTTGAACAAGCAAAATTAACCCCACATGTTTTGGGAGCCAGAATGATGGGGGGCGGTTTTGGAGGTTGTACGATCAACTTAATAGCCAAGGAACATGTAGCGGCGTTTGGAGAAGCGGTGTCAGAAGCATATGAAGAAGAATTCAACAAAGCATGTTCGGTATATTTTATAGAATTATCAGATGGAACACATCTTATACAATAATTAACAAATCATAGTATTTATGGAGATAAACGCAGATTTACAGGATTATTCACATAAACGATATAACATTTTAACAGGTGAGTGGGTGTTGGTCTCACCACATCGTGCTAAAAGACCCTGGCAGGGACAAAATGAAGCTGTTTCTAATGAGGTGCGGCCATCATATGATGCATCATGTTATTTGTGTGCTGGTAACACTAGAATTAATGGGGAGGTAAATCCAAAGTATGAAGATGTTTACATATTCACGAACGACTTTGCCGCCTTGCAGAGCGATTCTCCTTCATTTTCAGTAACCGATGGTTTGTTGGTTGCACAAAGCGAAAAAGGAATTTGTAAAGTGGTTTGTTTTAGTCCTGACCATTCTAAGAGTTTAGCAGATATGGCCCCAGATGAAATTCAGAAAGTGGTTTTTGCCTGGCAGAGGGAATATGAAGAACTGGGAAGTAACGATTTGATCAATTATGTTCAGATCTTTGAAAATAAAGGAGCAGTAATGGGATGTAGTAATCCGCATCCTCACGGACAGATATGGAGTCAATCGACACTTCCCAATGAAGTTGATAAGAAAAATACGCAGCAGTTAAATTACTATAAAGAAAATAATAGTAGTCTATTGGGAGATTACCTTAAGCAGGAATTAGAGAAGGATGAGCGTATTATTTTTCAAAATGATGCATTTGTTGTTTTAATTCCATTTTGGGCAGTGTGGCCTTTTGAAGCTATGATTGTTCCTAAAAAGCATCAATCGAATATCTTAAGTATGGATACAGAAGAGGCTTTGCTTTATGCTGAAGCCATTTCAGTGTTGACTAAGGCTTATGATAAGCTCTTCAATACATCTTTTCCCTATTCGAGTGGGATTCATCAGGCACCAACCAATGGGGAAGCAAATGATCATTGGCATTGGCATATGAGCTTTTATCCGCCATTATTACGGAGTGCTACTGTTAAGAAATTCATGGTTGGCTACGAAATGTTCGGTTCACCACAAAGGGATATTACGGCAGAGATCGCAACACAAAGACTTAGAGAACTTCTTTAAAGAACTATATAATACCAATTACTTGAATAAGGTAATTGGTATTACTCTATTCTAATATAATTTTCAGCATAGAGCGGCGTCCCCTCATCATCTACCTGGATTTGACTGAATTTATTTTTCTCCAGAACAATATTAAACACAAATTCAGGCTGCTCTTTAATAGCGTTGTTCATAGCTTTAGACCCATAATCGAGCACTTCGGTTAAAAGACCATCCTTAACTGTATAGTCACCATATCCAAACCAGTCCAAAGAGTCAGATACACGTAATCTGGTCCACATAACCTTTGTGGCTGAATACATTTTTACCTGTTTGTTGGTATTCGAAGTTTTAATAGTATCAACTGTTCCATCACTTCTGTAGTTTAAATAGCTTACCAATTCCCATGCGCCTTCAATTGTAGGGGCTTCTGCTGGAGGATTGGTTGGGTCGGTTGCGTTTGTGTTATTCTTGCAGGAAGAGAAAAGCGTAATACAAAGGAGAAATACAAGAGGTTTCATAAGCTTTATAGGAATAAATTAATAATCAAACTACTACAAGTTACAAAAAAATGAAGTAAAAGACTATTTTATAATTTACTATTATGGCTTGATAATATCTTTTGATAACTTAAGCGTAAGTTTTCTGGTAAATACTCTACTTTTGTTTTTATTAAAATTAATAGCAATTATGTCAGAAACAATAGAACATGTAAAATGTTTAATCATAGGTTCGGGACCAGCGGGCTATACCGCTGCGATCTATGCTGCACGGGCCAATATGTCGCCTGTACTGTACCAGGGCACCCAACCGGGAGGCCAATTAACAACAACGAACGAGGTTGAGAACTTTCCCGGTTACCCCGATGGCGTTACCGGTCCGGAGATGATGCTTGAGCTGCAAAAGCAGGCAGAGCGCTTCGATACCGACGTGCGAGACGGCTGGGTGACAAAAGTAGACTTTTCAGGGTCCGTCCATAAGGTATGGGTAAACGAGACCAAGGAGATCCATTGTGATACGGTGATCATTTCTACCGGGGCCTCGGCCAAGTACCTTGGGTTGGAATCCGAGCAAAAGTATTTGAAGTTGGGCGGTGGTGTTTCGGCCTGTGCGGTGTGCGACGGTTTTTTCTACCGTAACCAGGAAGTGGTGATCGTAGGGGCAGGCGATTCGGCATGCGAAGAGGCGCACTACCTCTCGAAGCTATGCAGGAAGGTGACCATGCTTGTCCGCAGGGACGAGTTTAGAGCCTCCAAGATCATGGAGGCCAGGGTAAGGAACACCGAGAACATCGATATCCTTTTCAATACCAATACCGATGAGGTTTTAGGTGACGGTCAGGTGGTAACGGGCGTTCGCGTAAAGAACAATGTCACAGGAGCTGTTAGCGAGATACCCGCCACAGGCTTTTTCGTGGCTATAGGGCATAAGCCCAACACCGATATCTTTAAGGGCTATTTGGAACTGGATGAAACGGGCTATATTATTAATGTACCGGGTACCTCAAGAACCAATGTAGAGGGTGTTTTTGTATCGGGCGATGCGGCCGACCACGTGTACCGCCAGGCAGTGACGGCAGCAGGTACCGGTTGTATGGCGGCATTGGATGCAGAACGGTATTTGGCAGCTAAAGAAGCTGTAGTACAATAAAAGTATATTGTAAACACATATAAAACAGCCTGATATAAAAATTAGGCTGTTTTTCTATATTTCAAATTTCATTTATAAAAAAAATGTGTTTATTTTCGTAGCGATTTTACGATGTAAATCAAATCGGGATGTGGCGCAGTCCGGTTAGCGTACACGGCTGGGGGCCGTGTGGTCGCAGGTTCAAATCCTGTCATCCCGACAAAATAGGTGTCAATAGACATCATAAAAAGTCTAATTAAATGAAATTCAGTGATTTAAATTTTTATTGATTTCATTTAATTAGCTTTAATATCAAAACAAAAGTTACCTATTCGGTTACCTAATATATACCGAATTTTTTCATTACATTGGTAGCTCCTTAGCGTTTGACTTTCGCTTCGATTTGACTTTCGAAAACAAATCGAATATTAACCAAAAGCGAGAGTATATGCATACTTCAAGAACTTTCAGTATCCATTTTTGGCTTAATCTGGCCAAGAAAAAAGGAGATTTAGCACCTATCTATGCACGAGTAACTATAGATGGAAAACGTGCGGAAATCAGTTTAAAACGAGAAACATCGGTTACCTATTGGGACACCAAATCTAAGAAAACAACCTCTAGAACCATCGAAGGAAAGGCTTTGAACCAATATTTAGATCAGGTATATGCCAAATTGTTAGAATGTTATAAGCAATTGTCTTCTGGTTTTGAGTTAGTTACATCTAAAAGGATAAAAGCCAGGTTTCTCGGGCAGGACGAAAACCACAAAACACTAATTGATTTGGTAACCTACCACAATGAAAATATGACAGGTGTTCTCAAGCCAGGAACGCTTAAGAATTATTACACAACAGAGCATTATTTAGTACGGTATATAAACCAGAAATTAAAAACAAACGATATTTATTTGAAACAACTTAGCTATAGTTTTATAATAGATTTTGAACAATATCTACGAAAAAGTCCCTCTTTAAATAGTGCCATACCATTAAACAATAATGGTGTTATGAAACACCTAGAAAGGTTAAAAAAGCTAATTAACATGGCATTAGATTTGGAATGGATGGACAAAAACCCATTTGCAAGATATAAACTAAAGTTCCATAAACATCAAAAATCATTTCTATCAAAAGATGAGCTCCAGATTATAGAAGACACTTTAAAAAAGTGTATATTGGATTTATGAGTGAACATCTGGCTAATTCAGTTCGATTTGTGCCACCGATTTCGGAGTCATTGTGCCATTGATTTCGGTTTAAACCGT
>NZ_BAABCY010000062.1:0-38361 GCF_039539345.1 Snuella lapsa
GTTTGGTTGATGTTGTCAGGACATGTAATGGTTGGTATTTCATTATCGGTTACCGTTACTGTTTGTTCACATGTAACGATATTACCAGAAGCATCTTCTACAGTCCAAGTTACGATAGTTGTTCCTATAGGGAAAGGAGATGGGGCATCATTTGATATTGTTAAGTCACTAATATCACAATCATCATCAACATCAGGATCACCAAGATCAACATTTAAAGCAGTACATAATCCATTGTCGGCAATAACATTAACTGTTGGAGGACAAGTTATTGTTGGCGGTGTATCTGTTATTGTGATAGTATCTGAAGCACTTGCTGTATTACAATCAGCTATAGCATCAGGATCAGTTATAGTTAAGGTAACAGTATAGTCGCCTCCAGCTGCATAAGTATGTGATGGGTTTTGAAGGGCACTGTTGTTTCCATCACCGAAATCCCAATAATATGTCGAATTGGGGCCTGCATTTGTTCCAGAACCTGTAAAATCTACTGCCAAATTACATGTACCGCCACCACCTGGGTTTACAGACATAATGTTCACTGAAATAGTATCTATAAACTCTATTTCAACATCAGCATCAACCGTTATTAGAGTAGAAACACACTCATCACTTATAGGAATTGTTACTGCAATGTTAAAGATATATGAGCCAGGTTCAGAGACTGTCACTGTTGGGTCTTCAACAGTATTGCTTGGGCTGAAAGTAACTGTTGAACCTATTGGTTTAGATTTAACGGTCCATAAATAGGTAGGGGTTCCCTCAACAAATCCATTCAATTCAACGTCAATTAATGTAGGTGCAAAGCAAACTTGATTGTCGGTTCCGTCAATAACGCCAAAATCAGGATCAATTTGTATAGTCCCACCAGCAGCAATTACTTCACTAAAAATGATACATACATTACCACCACCAGAACAAGCGGAATACTCAAAAGAACCAATGTTAATTCTTCTATTATTATTACATTGTCCATCAGAAGATATTGCTCCATCCCCTCCATGAGAAGTGTCCAATTCGGTAGTGTCTTCTATAACTATAGCTGAATTTGGAGCTAATGTTAAGGTAACATCTTCAAACCACATGATTTGCCCACCATCTTCAATAATAACCCTATCAATTACACTAGGAATTGTAATATCTGTATGCAATTGTATTTGGACACCATTTGCAATGGTTATAGTGCCAGTACAACCATTGGTATTGATATAGTTTACCAATTCAGCTCCAGTCATGACATTGTCACCACCTGTTGCTGCTGTATCAATAATACAGTCTGCTGCATGGACTTTAGAAAGTCCGATAAATAGAAAAACAAAGATGTACAGACAATTTTTTATCTGTGACCTTGTTTTTGATAATAAACTATAAGTACTTGTTTTCATAAGCTTGTAGATTTGTTTTGACTAATAGCAACTTTAATATATAATTATTATAATAGTGACTTGTACCTAAATTTAGGGTACAGACATAATTCGTTCGTATAAAAAAGTAATGAGGGAAAGACGTTGTATAACAACGCTAAATACTTTGTGTTTGAAATTAGATTTGGGGTCATAGTTTCAGTTAATAGCTATACAAAACAACATATATGTCACTATTAAATCAAAAAAAAGTGTTAAATCACTTAAAAACTCGACAACGGGTGAGGAGTTTTCAGTTTATCGGCTTTATTGTTTAATTTAACGATTATCAAGGTGTTGTAAGGTCATGTATTTCGTGTTTATGTCCATAATTTTTGGTGTTTACTGGTTAAAAGGTGTATTTTTATACTTACTAAGAAACAAATTAAGTGCTTTTTATCGAAAAAAACAACATTTTATCGATAAAATAGTGCTTTTAATCGAATTTGATGAAAACACTTACGTTAATAAGACATGCCAAATCGTCGTGGGAGTATGATGTAATTGATCATGAACGCCCTCTTAAAGATCGTGGGGTAAATGATGCTGAATTGGTATCTAAGTATTTTAAGATAAGTTTAAGAGAACCAGATTTGGTGCTGTCCAGTGATGCCAATAGGGCCAGATCGACCGCAGCTATCTTTATGGAGACGCTTAATATTCCTTCCTCTATTTTTAGATTGGACCACGCCCTGTATGATTTTGCGGGTTATAACCTTCTGGAGGTTATAAAAGCTTGCGATGAAACTGTCAACAACTTAATGATTTTTGGACACAACCACGCCATCACAGATTTTGTGAATACCTATGGGCATATTTATATAGACAATGTCCCTACCTGTGGTGTGGTTGTGCTCGAATTTGATATTGAGCAATGGGCCGACTTAAAAAAGGGTAAAACGGCTCAGACTTTATTTCCCAGAGATGTAAAACCAAGTTAAACAGTTAAAAGTTAAAAGAGAACAGTTAAAAGTGAACAGCCAACACCCAACACCCAACAGCCAAGAGCTAACGGCTAAAAGTTAAAAGAGAACAGCTAACAGCCAAAAGCCAACAACTAAGGCCCATCACTTGATCACATCATCACTCGATAGCCATACCAACAGGTAATAGTAGAAAGTCAATACCCAGCACCTAGTATTCAGTATTCAGTGTCAGTGCCTAACGGCTAAAAGTTAAAAGTGATAAGTTATAAGTGAAAAATGAAAACCTGGCACCCATCACCAAGACCTAATGGCTAAAAGCTAACAGCTAAAAGTTAAAAGTGAACAGCCAGCACCTAACACCCAACACAGGGAGCGAGGAATTCTTTTCGATTAAAGCATGGTTATTTATAGAAAATGCATTATGTTTATTTGCATTTTATAAGGAAGGTGTTTTTCAAGTAAAATGGATGAATTTAGTTGTAATATAATTTAGTGATGCTTCATGACAAAAGCCGATAAGGATAACAATAGCTACATAAACAGAGAGATAAGTTGGTTGCAATTTAATGCCAGGGTACTACAAGAGGCTTCAGATGAAACAGTGCCATTAATAGAAAGACTTCGTTTTTTAGGTATATTTTCTAATAATTTAGACGAGTTTTTTAAAGTAAGGTATGCTACAGTAAAGCGTATTGTTGAAGCTGGTAAAGGAGGAAAAAGTGAATTGGGAGGTATCAAGGCCAAAGAATTACTCGAGATCATAACTCAAATTGTTATAAAGCAACAGGCAGAGAGTTTAGAGGTTTTAAATACCATCCATAAGCGTTTAGAGGAAGAGAATATTTATATTATTGATGAAACCCAAATTGATAGCGAACAGCACGATTTTATAAAGCGTTACTTTATTCGTAAAGTGAGTCCGGCTTTGGTAACTATTATATTAAGTGATTTGGTAGTGCTTCCAAACTTAAAGGACAGTGCAGCCTATTTGGCTGTTAGAATGCTTATGGCCGATGAGAAAAAACAGTTTGCCCTTATCGAAATTCCCAAGTCTATTAACCGTTTTGTTGAATTGCCTAAACAAGGCGATAAGAATTACATCATTTTAATTGATGATTTATTGCGGTATTGTTTGGGTGATATCTTTAATATCTTCGATTACAAAACAATCTCAGCACATATGATTAAGATCACCAGAGACGGGGAACTGGATTTTGAAAGTGATTTGAGTAAAAGTTTTATGGAAAAGATATCCGACAGTGTTAAGCACCGCCAAAAAGGAGAGCCTGTACGATTTGTTTACGATAAAACAATTGGGAGCGATACGTTGGAGTATCTAATGTCTAAGATGGGGATTGATACAACCGACAGTATTATTCCGGGGGGGCGTTACCATAACAGGAGGGATTATATGAGCTTTCCTAGCTTGGGACGAACAGACTTACTTTATAGTAAGATAGAAGCGTTGCCCATAAAAGGGCTCAGCTTAGAGGCCAGTATATTTGAAGCAATTGCCAAAAAGGATTATTTGTTATACGCACCGTACCAAACATTCTCTTATGTAGTGAAGTTTTTAAGGGAGGCGGCTTTAGATCCTAAGGTTAAGACCATTAAGATTACCATTTACCGCTTGGCGGAAATATCACATATAGCCAGTTCTTTAATTAATGCGGCTATTAATGGTAAGGTTGTAACAGTTTCTATAGAACTGCAGGCACGATTTGATGAACAGGCTAATATAAATTATGCACAGCAAATGGAGGACGAAGGCGTGAATCTTGTGTTTGGCGTGCAAGGTTTGAAGGTACACAGTAAAATGTGTGTTATAGAACGGGAAGAAGGAGAAAAAATAAGACGTTATGGGTTTATTAGCACCGGAAATTTTAACGAGTCTACAGCTAAGATTTATACAGACCATACCCTGTTTACTTCCAATCAAAGTATACTAAAAGATGTCAATAAAATTTTCAACTTCTTCGATACTAATTACAGGATATTTAAGTACAAACATTTAATAACATCACCGCATTATACACAGTCTTCTGTTTTTAAGTTGATAAACGAGGAGATTAAAAAGGTAAAACAGGGAGGTGAAGGCTATATACGTTTAAAAATGAACAGTATTTCCAGTTATAAAATGGTAGATAAGTTGTATGAAGCTAGCAGGGCAGGTGTAAAGATTGAAATGATAGTAAGAGGTATTTGCTGTTTAATTCCTGGAGTGGAAGGAATGAGCGAAAACATAAAGGTTGTTAGTGTTGTAGATAAGTTTTTAGAGCATTCTAGAATTTATATTTTTGGAAGTAAGGATCCTAAAGTGTATATTTCATCTGCCGATTGGATGACGCGTAATATTGATAATAGGGTAGAAGTGAGCTGTCCTATTTATGACGAAGACATAAAAAAGGAAATTATAGACACCTTTGCCATTTGCTGGAATGATAATGTAAAGGCCAGGTTGTTAAATGCATCACAGGAAAATGAATATAGAAAGGATAATAATCCCAAAATTAGATCTCAATTTGCCGTTTACGATTATTATTTAAAAAAGTTAGATAATTAATATGCTCTCAATAAAAAAATATGCTGCTATCGATATAGGATCCAATGCAGTGCGATTACTTATTTCAAATATTATAGAACAAAAGGGAAAGCCTGTTCAGTTTAAAAAAAGCTCTTTGGTTCGCGTACCTATTCGTTTAGGGGCAGATGTTTTTATAAAAAATAAAATTTCTAAAGAGAATACACAACGGCTTTTAGATACTATGTTGGCCTTTAGATTGCTTATGAAATCCCACAAGGTAGTTAAATACAAAGCTTGCGCCACTTCTGCCATGCGCGAATCGGTTAATGGGAAAAAGGTTGTTGAGATGGTTCTAGAACAAGCGGGTGTAAGCATCGATGTAATTGATGGCGAAGAAGAAGCGGCTATAATTGCGGCTACCGATATAAATAAATATATAGACAACAGTAAAACTTACCTATATGTAGATGTAGGAGGGGGAAGTACCGAGTTTACAGTCATCCATAATGGTAGGCAAATAGCTTCCAGATCGTTTAAAATTGGAACGGTAAGGTTGCTTAACGATATGGTAAAAAAAGAGACCTGGCAGGAATTGGAAACATGGATTGTTATGAATGCTAAAGGTTATGAAAAAATAAGGGTACTTGGATCTGGTGGAAACATTAATAAGATCTTTAAAATATCGGGGAAAGCTCTGGGTAAACCGCTTACGTATTTCTATTTAACTTCCTATTACAATACGTTGCAGAGCTATTCATATGAAGAGCGTATAACCGAATTGGATTTAAATCAAGATAGGGCAGATGTAATAATTCCCGCCATGCGTATTTATTTATCAGCAATGAAGTGGAGTGGAGCCAAGCATATATATGTACCTAAAATTGGTCTTGCCGATGGTATTATTAAAAGTATATATTATGATACTGTTTCTAGCAATACACAGTAAAATTGTGCACTTCACCTTGTAAATATTTTTCTTTTCATTAAAAAATATATATTCGCTTACATTTTGTTTGCTATTAATTTAAACCCAAACCTATTAATTATGAAAAAAGCATTACTTCTAGCTGTACTACTTTGTGTATCAGTTTATGGATTTTCGCAGGGCACAAAATACGGTGTGCGCGCTGGTTACAACATTTCTAATTTAGATTTTGATGGAACGCCCATTTTGGATAATGAGCATAGAAACGGATTTGCAATTGGTTTTTTTGGTGAATACGGTTTCACAAAGACCTTTGCTTTAATGCCGGAAATACAGTTTTCTTCTGAAGGAGGAAAAACAAAAGCTTTACGATTGGATTATATCCAAGTACCGGTATTATTTAAATTTAGGCTTAGTGAACGTATTCACATAGGTGCTGGCCCACAGGTTGGTGTAAAGGTCTACGAGCATGAAGACGGTATTAGGAATTTTGCCTATTCTGGTGTTGGTGGCCTAGAAATTAAACTATCGCACGAATTCTTTTTCGATGCCCGGTACACTTATGGATTCTCAAATATTTTTGATGATAACCAAAATGTAGAAGCCATAAATACAAATATTCAATTAGGTATCGGTTATAAATTTTAACCGTGAACAGCCTCGGTTTTTCCTAGGTTGGCCATAATTTTAGCTTCATATTCAAGAAGTTGTTGCCATTTGGTATCAACTTCTTTTTTATTTCCATATTTACGGGCAAAACCTAAAAACATGGTGTAATGATTGGCTTCGCTTACCATAAGGTTCCTGTAAAACGTAGCTAATTCTTTATCTGTTAGTTCTTCAGAAAGCAACCTAAAGCGTTCACAGCTTCTGGCTTCAATAAGAGCGGCGTATAAGAGCCTGTGTACTAGCTGGGTTGTTCTGCTGCCTCCTTTTGGAAAGAATTTTGTGAGTGCAATAACGTAGTCGTCTTTACGGTCTCTTCCTAATGTCCAACCGCGTTCTATAATTTTATCATGAACCATTTTAAAATGGCTAATCTCTTCTTTTACCAAGGCTGTCATTTCCTGAACCAATTCTGTGTACTCTGGGAAACTTACAATGAGCGAAATGGCAGTGCTTGTTGCTTTTTGTTCGCAAAAAGCATGGTCTGTAAGTATTTCTTCAATGTTTTTTTCAACAATATTAACCCATCTTGGATCTGTTGGTAATTTTAAGCCTAGCATTTTACTATGTTTTTATTGCAAAGTAACTAAATTAAAGTGAATAATGTTTAAGAGTTCTAATGTCTCTTCGAGTGAAATTATGGAAGAATTTAGTATCGAGAAGTACTTTTAGTGGAAAATTTATTTGTTTTAGATACACCAAATCACAGATTTGGCACTCAAACTGATATAAATTCCTTCCCCATTATTCACGTTGAATTAAAACGCGTAGAGCAGATTTAAACCTCTAAATCGAACATTTTTCTTAAAAGATCTATATTAGGATTTTTATCTTTTAATTTTTCAAATTTATCTCTATCGGTGTAGGCATATTTTTTTTCCATGGTCTCGTTAACGGTAATGCATAAATTAACATCATAATTATTAACCGCTTTTCTAATATAGGCAAGAAGATCGTATTGGTTGCGTTCCAATTCCATCTTATTAGTGGCATTAGGATACTCTAAGTGCACTTCTGTATTGACAACTTTTGGAGTGTCTATAGATAGAATAGAAGCCAAGTTAAACTGACCTTTCTCTTCTAATATTTTGGTATATGCATGCCAGGCGTCTATAAGAGCTTGTTCGGTAAAGGAGTCTTTGGGCAAGTTTTCTTCTTCAACAATAACGTCCATTTGTTTTATGAGATGCTCTTTTTTTGCCCGAATACTTTTTAATGAAAGTCCCGATGTGCGTTTTACATCTTTATTTAAAACAATTTTTGGAGTTGAGTCCGCCTCCTCTTTAGTAGATTCAGTCAAGGCGCTTTGTAAGGATCTGCTTGCTTTGTTAAGAGCCTCATTTGGTTGTATAGTGTTCTGTGAGGTTGCTTGTTTGGGAACAGATACAGAAACAGGAGTAATGCCCTTATTTTTAAAATAGGACGGTGGAATTATGTAACGTTTGCTATTTTTTTTTTCTCCATCAAAAGTGATAGAGGCAAGTTGCATTAAGCATAATTCAACAAGTAAGCGTTGATTTTTGCTGGTTTTGTATTTTAGATCGCAGTCGTTGGCGAGATGTATTGCTTGGAGCAGAAACTCTTGGGATGCTTTGCTGGATTGCTCCAGGTATTTTGTTTTGGTTTGATCGCCAACTTCCAATAAGCTTATTGTCTTTTGCGTTTTACTTACAAGCAAATCCCTAAAATGCGAGGCCAGGCCAGCTATATAGTGATGCCCGTCGAAACCTTTTGAGAGTGTATTGTTAAATTGTAGCAACAGTTCAGGGATCTTGTTTTCTAAAATAAGGTCTGTACTGTTAAAGTAGGTTTCGTAATCTAAAACATTTAAGTTTTCGGTTACAGCTTTTCGAGTTAAGTCCTTTCCAGAAAAACTTACGACACGGTCAAAAATAGACAGCGCATCACGCATGGCACCATCAGCCTTTTGTGCTATAATGTGTAAAGCGTCATCTTCGGCAGTTATGCCTTGTTCTTCAGCAATATATTTAAGGTATTCTTTCGCATCTTTTACAGTGATACGCTTGAAATCAAATATCTGACAACGTGATAAGATGGTTGGGATTATCTTATGCTTTTCGGTCGTTGCTAAAATAAAAATGCAATGTTTGGGAGGCTCCTCGAGTGTTTTTAAAAAAGCATTGAAAGCTGCCTGCGATAGCATGTGAACCTCGTCGATAATGTATACTTTATATTTCCCAACTTGAGGAGGTATACGTACTTGGTCTGTTAGGTTCCTAATATCGTCAACAGAATTGTTTGAAGCGGCATCGAGTTCAAAAACATTAAAAGCAAAATCTTCGTTACCCGTTTCTGTTCCTTCGCTATTAATCATTTTAGCCAGAATACGGGCACAAGTCGTTTTACCAACACCTCGGGGACCCGTAAACAATAAAGCTTGGGCCAAGTGGTTGTTTTCAATAGCATTGAGTAACGTATTAGTTATAGCTTGCTGACCTACAACGTCCTTAAAGGTTTGTGGTCTGTACTTTCTTGCCGATACTATAAAATGTTCCAATGCTATTAAATTTATCCATATTGGATTTAAAACAAAGTTAAAAATTCAATTCAAAATTCTAAATTCAAAACCTTGAATTTTATAGGAGTTATTAACAATTTGCAAAGTTAGAAAGTTGGAAGCTTGAAGACGGAAGCAGAAGTTTAAGAGTTACGGAATTAGTTGCATGTAGTAATTGAAAAATTATTAGTCCCAAGACCTAAGAGCCAAAAGCCAAATGAGCAAAGACTTAATGCAGGCTAAAAACGAATACACGACTATTTTTTGACGCTATCATTCGTGAACCTGTGAAGTATAAATTCTTTTTTAGAAAATGATCGGGCTAATATTTGTTTTTAAGTACAGGGTATTCGGAATAGAATATTTGGAGAGAAGGACCTTTTTTGTATGGTGATACATAATGGATATTAAAAAAATAAGTTTTTATAACTTTTAATACTACTTTTGCTCTTAAGTATATCGCCTTATCGCTCGAATGCTGAACTTGTTTCATTTGTATCAAGTATTTACTGGTAATGAAACAAGTTCAGCACAAGAGAGGAAAGTCCGAACACCACAGTGCAACATAGTGGTTAATGGCCACCAGTCGTGAGGCTAGGAAAAGTGCAACAGAAAGGATGTACAGGTAATGCTGTAGTGAAATCAGGTAAACTCTATGTGGTGCAATGCCATGTAAACCAGTGTTTGAGAGCTGCACGTTCGATGCTGGAGGGTAGGCAGCTAAAGTGCAATTGGTAACAATGCATTCAGATAAATGATAAGGGCTCTTTTTAAGAGTACAGAATTCGGCTTATAGATTTACTTAGTTAAACAAAAGTGCGACATATGTCGCACTTTATGTTTTAACGCTTTTAGGATTAGCTATAAATAAAAATTCAATTTATTCTCCCGAATAAGCCAAATCCCGACGTATTTCTCCTTTATATTCTTCGAAGCGGTATAAGTATTTCATCATATTGCCAAAAACTTCATGGCGCATTTCGCCAAGAAGCTCTGCATTGGCTTTAGATGTCATAGCGGCATCAATATCGTCTTTAGAAGATATTGCTACAAGAAAATAGCTTTCGGGGTTGCCAAAACCACTGCGGTAAATACGGTAATGTTCTTTGGAGTTTTTGTTGGAAAACATGTCTTTAATTGCTTTTAATGCGTCCCTTAGTTTTGTTTCATTTTGGGGTGTAAAATAGAGAAAATAATATTCTCGGTTGTCCATGCCCTCTTGTGTTTGAGAAAAACCTTCAGGCATATAGGTTAGGTCTTCGTCCAGTGTAATGATATAGTCTGTGTGGGAGTCATAGCATTTGTCGAAACGCTTAAACATATTAGCCCAGTCATCTCCCATTGCTTTAGCCATATCCGCAAAGGGTTTTGCATCCAAGTCTGCGAATTTTTCAAAAGGTGTAACATACATATATTTGAAATTACTGGTTACAGAAGTTAGCCAGGTCGTTTGGGGTTTGTGTTTTTTACAGGCCTCTACAAAATCCTTTGCTACATTTTCGTAGTCTTTAACCATCGATGGCTTTACATTGTCTACATGTATATAATAGCGTTTTTGGGCATGGGATATGTTAAGAGTTAAACAAAAAGCGAACGCAATTAACAATGCGTTTTTTAGAGTTTTCATAATAGTTGTTTTTAATTTGAGAAGTATATTATTCTTCAGTTTGATTCATTTCTTCTGCTTCAGAAGCCATTTTATCAGCTTCTATTTCTTGTAGGGCAACCACATAAGGAGCAAGGTTGTAATAAGCATATTCGTTTACAATTTTTCCATCAATAAATTGTAATGTTAAATGGACAGGGATGTGTAATTCCTTTCCATTGGCTTTGAGTGTTCCCTTCCAATGATTCCAATAATTAACCCAGGTTTTTCCTTCCTTATCAATTATCATTTCAGAAACACCTCCTTTTTCTGAAAAGCCATAAGATGAAAAGTTGGAAAGCATTTGTTTATGACCATCAATACTTTCGTCTGGAGTAATAGCCTTGCTGGAGTTTGGGTATATTTTTGCTGTATCTGCAAAGTTGGATTTCCATACTTCCCAATTTTGGTTTTCATAAGCCTTTATACCAGATTTGACTGTTTCTATTTCTGGGGATTCAGAAAAATAGCGTTGAGGGGCTTGTTGGCATGCAATAATAAAAATTAAAGCTAGCCCTGCTAAAAAGAGTTTTTTCATAATTATAGTTTTAGTTAATTAATAAGCTATTTACCATAATCATGAACAATAAAAGAACTGGTTTTTATTGCATAAGGAAGTATGTGCTAGAGATAGGACTCTTTTTAAGAATTCTTTATTTCTGTCTAAAGTACTGAAAAAAAGGGATTTAAAAAAGTAAGAAAATAAATAAATTTTGAAATGAATTATCCTAGAGGTAGATCATAAAGGAATTATTATAAATTAAATCCTTTTATGACGCTTCAAAAAAACTAAACATATTACCTCCGTAACTTTTGGAGTATGCGTAATGTTCGATATGTGAGAGGTCGGTGTGTTTAGAATGTTCTATGATAAGGATTCCCCCCTCAAAGAGTAAATTATTTTGAAAGACCAATTCGGGTATTTTAGTAAACTGCTCATCTGGGAAGTTGTACGGAGGGTCTGCAAAAATAACATTAGACTGTAAAGTTGCTTTTTCTAAAAACTTAAAGGCGTCACTTTTTATAGTTTGAATGGGCATATCAAAGCTTTGGGCTGTTTGGTTAATAAATTTTATACAGCCGTAATCCTGGTCTACACAAGTAATTTGCTCGGTTCCTCTAGAAGCAAATTCATAACTAATATTGCCCGTACCCGCAAAAAGATCCAATACGGTAATTTCATCGAAGTAAAAAAGATTATTTAAAATATTAAATAAAGACTCCTTTGCCATGTCTGTCGTGGGTCTAACAGGCAAGTTTTTTGGAGCTATTATTTTTCGTCTCTTGTATGTTCCAGATATAATGCGCATTAAAAACTCTTTATTAATGTAAAATTAGAATAATTGGTTTTAGGTTGTTCAAGGTACTTGTAGTAATCCAGTCGGTTTCCAAAACTTACATGCCTAACGTATTTGTATGCTATCTGGTATAAGGGGTCACCCTTAACGATGTTTCCTAATAAAACCAGTTGTAATGTTTCTGGGTTAAGCCCTAGTTGCTCGGATGCGAAGAGGATGTAATAAATAAAATCTTCTTTGGTTGCGTATTCAAAAGTATTATAAAGCTGTAGTTTAGCTTTATTAACAATCACCATTTCAAAGTGGCTTGAGCTAATGTTTAGGTATATTTTTTGGTCATCGTTATTTTTCTCTATTTGTAACACCTGTTCAATTAAAATGGTAGACACGTGCTTAAAAGTAAATGCTCCAAATTTGTCATAAATAAAATTATTAATATTTACGTATGGGACATATACGTTAACAGAGTCGTTAATGTTTATGGTGTCAAAAGTAATGAAGTCCGATTTTAATATCTTGGTATTGAACTTTAAATAATCAGCCAAGCATTCTTCATTAAAAAGAGGTTTAGGAACTAAGGTAGACAATTCGTTTTCATGGATAACACAAACTGTATCGAAAGCCCCTTGCAATACATCCTCTGTGTTAAAAGCATGCTTTAAACGGTCCAGAATGGCTATTGGAGTAAGACGTTTATCAAAATCAATTTCCTTCAGAGCCGTAATTGTGTTATTGCTTCTGTCTATAATACAAAAAGAAAGTCCACTCAAACTTATTTGAATGGACAATTCCTTATGCGTTAATGTATCTAAAATATTATTCGTTATCACCATAGGTTTTAGGCCAGTTACCACTAGTTGTAACTTCTTCCATCGATCCTACTTTAATAACATCTCCAGTTACACCTACAACGGTAGAAATAACTTGTTTTTCTTGGTTAACTAGATCTTTATCTTGATCGAAGAAAAGAAAATCTTTTTTCGCAGCGGCTTCAAATACAGGAATGTTTACGTCGTTTTGCTCAACAAACCCAGCCTTTAATTCAAATTTAGATCCCGGTTTACCAACAGGTATGTTCATCATTGTTTTATAACGGTTAGAGTTCTTAAATAATGAATCTTTTACAGGAACAAATCCTAAGGTATCCACAATCACAATTTCTTTGGTCGTTTCAACACCTCCATAGCGTCTAGTTGCTTCTTCATCAATAACAGTAGAGTCACGACGTTGTGTAATAGTAAATTGAGCAGTGTCTATAAACTTTATTAAGTTGTCAAAATTATCGGTAAACCTTCCGGTTACTTGTTTGTGAGCCAATTGTGCGTCCCTAATGTCAATTAAACTTTTTATTACTTTAGCATAGCGCTTGTTCTTTTCTTTATTGAATTGAATAGGCTCATATATAGACATAAAAGTTTGGTATCCTAGATACCCAATCAATACCCACAGGATTATAGTTAAGAAAGGCTTGAACTTTAAAGGTATAAATTTGTCAACTAGCTTAACTAAGCCAAAGGTTAGTAAAATTACAGCAACTGCAATAAGAATAAATTTTAACATCGTCTATTTTTAATTAAAAAGTTATTAAAGGTCTTTCGCAAATCTACAATTTTTTTTTAATCGTAAAAACCAAAGCACATAAAAATCATTTTTATCTTTGGATAATTTATAAGATATTGAATGACTTCTACCGAATTTTATGCGCTTATAAAGCAACAGTTTCCTTTTCAACCTACATTAAAGCAGGATATTGTATTGCAACAGCTATCGCATTTCATTTTTAGTAAATCATCCAGTGCATTGTATGTGCTAAAAGGTTATGCAGGGACAGGGAAAACAACCATAATTGGTGCGATAGTGACCAATTTGTGGAAAGCCAAGAAAAGTGCTGTTTTAATGGCGCCTACAGGGCGCGCTGCAAAAGTTATTGCAAACTATTCTGGAAGGGAAGCATTTACGATCCATAAAAAAATCTATTTTCCGCGAAAAGACAAAGGAGGAGGGGTTAAGTTTGTTTTACAGCCAAACAAGCATAAAAACACCTTGTTTATTGTTGATGAAGCCTCAATGATATCCGATACCCCGGGAGAATCCAAACTTTTTGAAAATGGATCGTTACTGGATGATTTAATGCAATACGTATATTCCGGACACCAATGCAAACTGCTTTTAATTGGAGATACGGCACAGTTGCCTCCCGTAAAATTAGATTTAAGTCCAGCACTTAACCCAGATACACTTAGTTTGAATTACAATAAAGAAGTTACAAAAATGGAGTTGGACGAGGTAGTGCGACAAGAGCAAGACTCAGGAATCCTTATAAATGCAACAATGCTTAGAGAAGCTCTGTCCAATTCGTTTTACGATACCTTTAAATTTGACTTGCATGGATTTAAAGATATTGTAAGGCTTGTAGATGGACATGAAATTATGGACGCCATAAACGATGCGTATAGCACGCTTGGTAATGAAGATACCGCTATTATAGTACGCAGTAACAAACGAGCCAACCTGTACAACCAACAAATACGTAGTCGTATTTTGTTTAATGAAAATGAATTGACCCCAGGGGACTATTTAATGGTGGTAAAGAATAATTATTTTTGGATCAAACCAACCACCGAAGCAGGATTTATTGCCAATGGCGATATTATTGAAGTGCTGGAGATTTTTAGTATACAAGAGCTTTATGGTTTTCGCTTTGCAGAAGTAAAAGTACGTATGGTAGATTACCCTAAAATGCGGGCTTTTGAAACCGTTGTATTGTTAGATACTATCGAGTCGGAGACCCCTTCACTTTCTTATGAGGATTCAAATCGTTTATATCAAGAAGTCATGAAAGATTTTGAAAACGAAACCAGTAATTACAAAAAGTTTTTAAAAGTTAAGGGAAATAAACATTTTAATGCTTTACAAGTTAAATTTTCCTATGCCATTACATGTCATAAGTCCCAAGGAGGACAATGGAACACTGTTTTTGTAGAGCAACCCTATTTGCCAAATGGTGTAGATAAGGACTTTTTAAGATGGCTTTATACTGCGGTAACACGAGCAAAAGAAAAATTATACCTCATAGGGTTTAAGGAAACGTTTTTTGAAGCCTAGTTGTAAGTCTTGGATAAATGAATCTGACTTGATGGAAATTTATAGCATTTCACTGTCATCCAAAGGATAGATAAAAAGATCACTAGATTTTTAGATTTAAGAAATAAGTTAAAATTTTGTTTTTTTAAGAGCATCCTGTTATGCAAAACAGGAAAGACCAAAGTGTTGGTATTCAATTTGTCTATAGCCTTGTATCTGGCAGTAAAATGATCTTGCTTCAAAAGTTTGTTAGTATTTAAAAAGATTTAATACTTTAAAACTACTAGCTCTAATATAAAAATTCTATTTTTGGGTTAAGAATCGATATACATAGTAAATGAAGATAATTTCAATGATACCTGCACGCTATGCAGCGTCTCGTTTCCCAGGAAAACTTATGCAAGATCTTGGAGGTAAAACTGTAATACGACGTACTTATGAAGCTACTGTTGCTACTAATTTATTTGATGACGTTTTTGTAGTGACCGACAGTGACATTATTTATAATGAAATTGTAAACAATGGCGGAAAAGCTATTATGAGCATTAAGGAGCATGATTGCGGTAGTGATAGAATTGCAGAAGCAGTTGAAAACTTAGACATCGATATCGTTATTAATGTACAAGGAGACGAACCTTTTACAGATAGAACCTCCCTTGAAAAACTTATTGGTGTTTTTAAGGAAGATCCCGATAAACAAATCGATTTGGCTTCGCTAATGGTTCATATAACCGATTTAGATGAGATTAATAACCCCAATACTGTAAAAGTAATTGTCGACCAATCTAATTTTGCATTGTATTTTTCGCGCAGCCCCATACCATATCCACGTGATTTAAATGACAACGTTAAATACTATAAACATAAAGGTGTTTATGCCTTTAGAAAAGAGGCCATATTAGATTTTTATAAATTACCAATGCTTCCATTAGAAGCTTCAGAGAAAATAGAGTGTATTCGCTATTTAGAGTATGGTAAGCGTATAAAAATGGTTGAAACCGATGTACAAGGGGTGGAAATTGATACGCCCGAAGATTTGGAGCGTGCAAAGAAACTATGGAAATAGACTATCAACACATAAAAGTTATTGGGTTTGATGCCGACGATACCCTTTGGGTAAATGAAACCTATTTTCGAGAGGCTGAAGCCGAATTTGGTAGATTACTATCCGAATATGAAACACCCAATAAAATAGATCAAGAACTTTTTAAAAAAGAAATAGCTAATTTGCCCTTGTACGGTTACGGCGTAAAAGCTTTTGTTTTATCTATGGTCGAAATGGCGTTAGAGCTGTCCAATTACGATGTGTCGAATAAAACGATAGAGGCTATTTTGAATATAGGAAAGGATATGCTTAACAAGCCCGTTGAGTTGCTTGATGGGGTTGAGGATGTTTTAAAATTCTTATCTAAAAAATACCGATTGATTTTAGCAACCAAAGGCGATTTGTTAGATCAAGAGCGAAAGTTGGAAAGGTCTGGTTTAACAGGTTATTTCCACCATATAGAAGTGTTAAGCGATAAGAAGGAAATTAATTATTCCAGCTTGTTAAACCATTTGGATATTAACCCCTCCGAATTTTTAATGGTGGGGAATTCGTTGAAATCAGATATCCTACCCTTGGTAAATATTAAAGCACACGCCATCCATGTGCCGTTTCATACCACTTGGGCACACGAACAAGTAAGCGAAAAGGAAACCAATGGTAAGGTGTATAGAACGATATCGAGCTTAAGAGAACTAAAAAAACTATTAAACTAATAATTGGTTGAAAGAATAACCAGACAATTACTATTTTTACTAACCAAATTATATTAAACCGAATAAACTTAAAATTAACATTATTTTTACACCTTGTAAAAGAAAACAAATTGCATGAATTATAAAAACTTTCCAATGGTGCCAAGGATTATCTTTGGCCGAGGTAGTTTCAATCAATTAGGTGATATATTAGCCCCAAAACGCTTAAGTATAAACGCCCCATTTATTTATTTGGTAGATGATGTGTTTAAGAGTAATGCTTTTATAACCTCCAGAATATCCCTTTCTTATGACGATAAAATTATTTATGTGTCATCAGAAGAAGAACCAAAGACCTCTCAAGTAGATGAATTGGTAGAAGACATTATTTTAATGACAAAAGAGCGCCCTTCTGGTATTATAGGTATAGGAGGCGGCACCATGTTGGATTTGGCCAAGGCCGTGGCTATTATGCTAACAAACGAAGGGGAGGCGAAAGATTACCAGGGTTGGGATCTGGTTAAAAACCCAGCAATATACCATGTTGGTATCCCTACAATTTCAGGAACCGGAGCAGAGGTGTCCAGAACAACGGTATTAACCGGACCCGATAAGAAATTGGGTATAAACTCAGATTACACACCGTTTGATCAAGTGATATTAGATCCAGAACTGACTAAAGAGGTACCTAAGGATCAGTGGTTTTATACAGGTATGGATTGCTATATACATTGTATAGAATCGTTACAAGGAACCTATTTAAATACGTTTAGTCAAAGTTATGGCGAAATGGCTTTAGAGCTTTGTAAAGAAGTGTTTTTAGGAGATAAGCTCTCAACAAAGGACTCGCAGGATAAGCTTATGATGGCTTCCTGGCATGGCGGTATGAGTATAGTGTATTCACAAGTAGGAGTGGCACATGCTATGAGCTATGGTTTGTCCTATTTATTAGGAACCAAGCACGGTATTGGAAACTGTATTGTTTTCGATCATTTAGAAGAATTTTATCCAGAAGGCGTAAAGCTTTTTAAAGCCATGAAGGAGAAGCACAATATTCATTTGCCTAAAGGTATTTGTGCTAATTTAAGTGATAAGGAATTGGACATTATGATAAATATATCTTTGAGCCTGGAACCTCTTTGGGAAAATGCACTGGGGAAAAACTGGAAAAAGGTAATGACCCCTAAAAAATTGAAAGAACTTTATAAAAAGATGTAACATGCAATGGCTAGCCAAACTACTATATTTTAAAGTTTTAGGTTGGCAGGTTGTTGGTAATACCACCATATCCAAAACAACATTAAAAAAGGCCGTTATTATTGCAGCACCACATACCAGTTGGCATGACTTTTATATTGGTATTTTGTTACGATCGGTATTAGGCATAAAAACACATTTTATCGCTAAGCGCGAATTGTTCGCTTTTCCTTTCGGTTATTTTTTTAGAATGCTTGGAGGTACCCCAACAGATAGAGGCATTAAAGAAAATAAGGTCAAAGCTATTGCAAGATTATTTAAAGAAAGAGAAGAGTTTAGGATGGCCTTAACACCAGAGGGTACGCGAAAAAAGGTGAAGACCTGGCGTACCGGGTTTTATTATATAGCTAAAGAAGCAGGTGTGCCGATTATTATGATAACCTTAGACTTTAAAAATAAACAGAATAAAATATCAGAACCTTTTTATCCTTCCAATAGTGTTGAAGCCGATTTTAAGTTTATTCGAAGTTTTTACAAAGGAGTAAAAGGGAAGGTGCCTCATTACTCATAGTTTAAAATATGGCATGAAATTTGAACGTATGTTCTTGTAAATAAGCTTAGTAATGAAACATAAAGTAAACAATTGATTTGTCCCTAAAAAGAAACATTGCTAATTTATATAAATACAAAAGCTACCTCATTACTTATGAAGTAGCTTTTTGCTTAATGGTTGTTGGGTGTTAGCTCTTGGCTTTTTACTTTTAACTTTTGGGATGGGTTATGAAGTGTTGGGTGTTAGTTGCTGGCTGTTGGGTATTCATTTTTCACTTATCACTTTTCACTTATCACTTATCACTTATCACTTTTAGTTTTTAACTTTTAACTTTTAACTTTTAGCTGTTAGGTCTTAGCTGTTAGCTCTTGGCTTTTTACTTTTAACTTTTGGTACGTGCTATGGAGTGATGGGGGTTCGTTGTTGGGGATTCACTTATCACTTATCACTTTTCACTTTTAGTTTTTCACTGTCTAGTTTGGCTTTTAAATCAGAATTGGTATAACAAAGCCAGTCTGTGTCGTCCAGGCTGGCTTTGTTATTGCATATCAGAACCTATAGAGCTTCAACTCGTAGAGGTTAGGTTCATTTGATTTCCTTTAAAGCATTGTCTATTATTGTTTTTAAATGCTGCTTATGAGCTTTTGTAGCAATACTACCAGTAGAGTTAATCTTGGCTTTAATATTTTTTAAATTGTATAGAGCCATAGACTGCGCATGGTTCGTATAACGTTTACTTTGATTACCAACTAGCATATTGATAAGTGTTTTGGTGTATTCTAGTTGAAGATTCTGTCTAAATGAATTGATGTTACCGTAAATGTCCTCTTTAAAGATGGCATTGTTTAAGTCGTTCATAAAGGCAGATAGGTTATAAGCATTACCATATAATTCAGAATCAGTTATTCTTTGTAGCGTATTGTAGTGTAATAAATGACTCAACACATTTTGCTGATAAGTAAGTATTTGATTGTGAATTTTAGGATCTTCTGGGCTCGATTGAAAATTAAAACCTCTTCGTTGCATTGCTAGGTAGTTGTACAGATCGTTAGGCGCTGTAAATGCATCCGGAGCAAATGCATATTTATTTAGTGCGGCCATAGCCCGTTTTTGGTCTTCAAGGCTCACAGGCGTGTACGGTTGTGTTTCCCCTTCCTGTCCTACCATTGCACGATCTACATAAACACCACCTATATAGCGGGATATAATATTGGCAGCAGAGGCTTTCTGACTGCTAAGCAAATAATAAACACGTCTTAACTCTTGATACGATTGTCCCGGTTTTATCAATTTATCTTTTGCCTCTTTCATCAAATCGTTCGCTAATTCTATACGGTCGATTGCATAGCCAATAGCATCATTAGATTGGTCGTTTACCATAACACGCGGATCGATAGCCTTACCAGGAGAGCGCATATCGTCGGCATCATTTCCAAAAATCAACTCTGGCTTTGTAGACTGTGCCAAGAGTGCTTGATGGGCTGCTTCCGATTTAAATGGTGTATAACCCAATTGAATAGCCCAAATATCGTAAGGCCCTACAGCGGTATTATCGTAGTGACCTTGTTTGCTACGGTCTCTGGTAATGTTTAAGGCGGCATAGTCCATTACCGAAGCAGTTAAACATTTACCTTCAATAAATTTCGCATCCGCCAATTGCTCCGGAGAATATAACTGACTGGCTTTCATATTATGGTTTAAGCCTAGGGTATGGCCTACCTCATGCATTATTAAAGCCGTCATGGCTTCCTTCTTTATACGAGATGTTTCCAGGTCGGTTACTCCCGTTAGCGATGCAACACTAGTAGCAAACATAATGTCCTGGTGTACTTGATGCCCCAAGGAACAATACATGTGATTATTATCGCCATGTGCTTCATTATTAAAAGGTGTTTCTAATGTAGCTAAGTTGTATACCTTATCATAAAATACCCTATTTGAGAAGTGAACAAACTCTAGCATAATATCAGCTCCCAATATCTGACCTGTTTTAGGGTTGACGAAACTGGGGCCATAACCCCCAAAAGGTGGCTGTGGAGAAGAAGTCCAACGCAATACATTGTATTCTATATCACCAGCATCCCAAGTTGCGTCATCGGGTTGAATCTTTACAACAATGGCATTTTTAAACCCTGCTTTTTCAAAAGCAACGTTCCATTGTAAAACAGCTTGTTTTATAGTTTCTCGCCATTCAAGAGGTGTTGAATTTTCTATCCACCATGTAATGGGTTCTACAGGCTCAGAAATGGCGGCTTCAGGATTTTTCTTTTGTAAGTTCCAGCGGTGTATTAAGTCTCTGTATGGAGTAGAGCTTGTTGTCGTTTTGTCGTCTACCTGCGTTGTAAAATACCCAACACGCGGGTCGTCGTACCTTACCTCATAATCATTATCGGGCATAGCGATCAAACTATGGTATACTTTTATACTAACGTTCCTACCATCTGCTACGGCGTTGGAACCTCTGTTTAGAGTACTCGGAGACGAGTATACGTATTCAATAGCCAGATTGGTATTGGCTTTGTAATTTCTAATGGAATTGATCTTGGTTTTTCCTTTGTTAAGTCCGCCTAGTTTAAATGCTGTGGGAGATTGTCCTGGATACCCAGGACTTTTAATTTGAGATAATGTTTCGCTTAAAAACAGATCATCAGCTTTAATTAAATAAAGGTTTTGCTTTTTATCATGAAACTCAACCTTTAAACTAGCCATATTGCCATTACTAATATTGGCATCTTTAGATTTTGATATTGGGCTTTCAGGGTCAAAATAAAAAGATGTGTTTTGTGTAACAAATTCTATTTTGTCGAAGTACTTTTCAATTTTAAATACTTTAGAACCTCTGTATGCGCCTCTGTTTATTCTGCCGGCATCTAAAACGCCGTCAGCTATTTGACTGAAATAAATAAACTCTTTATTTATCTGGTCTTCTGATACGACCATTTTAATGGAGCCGTTTATGGTATCTTGATAAATGGTGAATAGACCTTCTACTTTTTTACAGGATTTTGTGAAATCGGCTATAGTTTTTTCTTTGGCTTTTTTTTCAGCGGTATTCGCTTCAATTTTGGCTTTTTTCTTCTTTTTTAACCATTGTGCATCAGCTTGATACGGAGCGAAAAAGAGCAAAGCCATTATGGCAAGTCCTAAAAGCTTTGTACTTTGCAATTTTAGGTGTTTCTTATTATTCATGTATTAAAATGTTTTTAACGTAAAAAAAATATAACTTTTTTGATAATCCGTCAAAAATATGAAAATAAGAAGTGTGTATTTAACCAAAAAATGTTAAAACATGTTAAGGTTTGTTTGTGTCATACATTGAGACAGTGACTTAAGCTTTTTAGTAATGCCATAACACAACAAATAATGCCTTTTTATTTGGTTTTTTTAACATAAAAACTCAGGTTAACTTACCAAGTATTTTATCCATAACCCAGCTTGTATGTAGTGCAGAATGTCCCGTTGAAGGGTGCTGGTAATCTTTGTTTATAAGTGTATTACGCATGCCTTCTACATGGTATGTTTGAATATGCTTAGGATTTTCAATAAAAAGCTCTTGATCGTTCGTTGTGTTTTTTAGGATAAGAGGATTGTCATGAAATACGGAAAATGAAATGGTACCTTTACTGCCATATATCTTAACAGCATCTTCATGCATACTGCTGGCAAAATTCCAGGTTCCAGACCCAGTTATACCATTTTCATGTATCCAACATGCTGTAATTGCATCTTTTGCAGTGTAAAAGCCTTGCTGGTTGGTTCCTATGCCATAAGCGTCTTTAATGTTGCCTAAAAGATGCGTAAAAAGATCGAGTCCGTGACTGGCCAAATCATCAAAATAACCTCCTGGAGCTATATTTATGTCTGTACGCCAGTTGTAAGCTTTAGAGCTGTCAATAGCATTTGGTGGTTTGCATAAATGCCAACGAATGTGCCTTATATCTCCTATATGTTTATCTAAAAGCCATTGGTTTACTTGCTTGAAACGAGGAAGGGAGCGTCTGTAATATGCAACGAACAAGGGTAAATTTTTGGCTTTGAAGGTTTGATAAATAACAAGGCAGTCAAAATAACTGGGAGCCATAGGTTTTTCAATACAGCAGGGCTTTCCGGCATCGGCCACTTTTAGCGCATAATGCTTATGGCTATCGGGGGGAGTGGCGATATAAATGGCATCAATATCCGGATCGTTTATTAGTGCATCCGCATCAGTATAATACTTTTCTATACCATGCCTTTTGGCGTAATCCCGAACTTTATCAGGATCACGACGCATAACGGCGGCTAATTCAAAGCCTTCTGTATTTTTATAAGCAGGCCCACTTTTGACTTCCGTAACATTACCGCATCCAATAATGCCCCATCTAATTATTTTTCCATTATGTAAATTGGACATTCTTGGTGTATTTATAGTGTTTATCTCTTTTTAAATCCAATGAAAAGGGTAGGGAAATGGCTTATTCACTTAATTCTTCCATTGTGTGGTAAACGTTCTGCACGTCGTCATCCTCTTCAAGTTTTTCCAAAAGCTTTTCTACATCCGCAGCCTGTTCAGTTGTTAGCTTTTTTGTCACTTGCGGGATGCGTTCAAAACCTGATGATAAAATTTCAATACCACGCGTTTCGAGTTCTGCTTGTATGGCTCCAAAGCTTTCAAATGGTGCATAGATCAAAATACCGTCATCATCAACAAAAACTTCTTCCGCACCGTAATCTATAAATTCCAGTTCAATTTCTTCAGGATCTACACCCTCAGCATTGATTCTGAAATTACAGGTATGGTCAAACATAAATACCACAGAACCAGAAGTTCCCAAGCTACCATCACATTTGTTAAAATAGCTGCGTACATTAGCTACGGTTCTAGTGTTATTGTCTGTAGCAGTTTCTACTAAAACAGCAATACCATGAGGTGCATAGCCTTCAAAAATAACTTCTTTGTAATCGCCCTGGTTTTTATCAGAAGCTCGTTTTATGGCTCTTTCAATATTATCCTTGGGCATGTTAACTGCCTTGGCATTTTGTATCACCGCTCTTAGTCGGGCGTTACTATCTGGATCGGGACCTCCTTCTTTTACAGCCATTACAATATCCTTACCAATGCGAGTAAACGCTTTACTCATGGCAGCCCAACGTTTCATTTTACGTGCTTTTCTAAATTCAAAAGCTCTTCCCATAATTTATTTTTTTATGTTTTTATTCCGCAATAAATACAGAAACTATTTTTGTTTTTTAATCAAAAAGAATTCCTCGACGCTCAGCGTCGGGGATAGTTCATTTCGATGAAATTCTTTATTTCCCACAAAGTTAAAAACCTAGCCACCAAAAACAAATTATTCTTCTGGCTCTACAATAGCATCAATAGCCTTGGCTAGTTTAAAATCTTTATCCGTAACACCATTGGCACTGTGTGTTGAAAGAGAAATGGTAAGTACATTGTATGTGTTGGACCAATCTGGATGGTGGTTTAAGGCTTCACATTCAAAAGCAATGCGGCTCATGGCGCTAAAGCAGTCTTTAAAATTTTCAAATTCGAATTCAGCATGGATGGCATCATCGTAGTAATCCCATTCGGGTAATTGTAATAAACGTTTTTCTATATCGTGTTCAGAAAGTTTTTCCATAGTCAGGGTATCTGTATTATTTTTGAGCCAAAGTAATGATTTTGTAACACAGAATCAACTGATATTTAATTCTGTTAATATTTCTTGACTTACCAATTGTAAATGTTTTGGTAGCGTGTTGTATTTGGGCAAGACCGCTAAATACCTGTCGTCGTTAGTGGTGTAAACATGTTTAAATAGGGGTTTGTGATTGCCTAGGGTTTTTATGATCTCTTTTATAAAATCGTCATGATGCACTAAATCGTTACTTCCAAGATGAAACACTCCCGATTTATTCCTGTTAATGATGTAGTGAATTTGTTGTGTGATTTTAGTATCAGTAGTTACATTCATTATAAGGTTAGGGAATATTTCGATAGGTGTTTTTTCTGTTAAGTTCTGAAGAATTTCTAAAATTCTTGGCGACCCAGAACCAAACACCATTGGTAAGCGCAGAATAGCAGCTTGTTTTTTAGGTAAGCGGAGCAACATATTTTCAATTTTAATTTTAAAATGGCCATAAATGCTATTGCTTAAGGTTTTATCGTGTTCGTAACTGGGGTACTTGCTGTAAGCATCAAATACGTTGGCAGATGATAAAAATATGCATTTTATTTTTTCTGAAACCACGTATTCAGTAAGGTGCTTATGGGCTATAAATTGAGCAGCAAAATCACCCCTTAAAGCAGAAATGACAATTCTGGGCCTAATAATATCCAGAATTTCGTAAATGTCATCTTCTAGAATGTTGTATTGAAAAAAATGTTTGTTGCGTTCTAGAGTAGTATTATTGGTGCAGTAGGTGCCAAAAGTATTGAAGTAGGGGCATAGTTCTTTGTAGATAGCTGAACCAAGAAAGCCGCTAGCTCCTAAAATTAAAATTCTATGCTTAGCGGCTTTCTTCTTCATATACTACATACTAAATGGGATAATCTGTGTTAGCCTTTGTAAAAAGGCAGCTTTACTATAGTAGCGGGTACTGCGTTTTTACGTATTTGAATGTTTATTTTGTTATCAACGTTGGTAAGGGTAGTAGGTACATAACCAAGACCGATACCTTTGTTTAAGGATGGCGACATAGTTCCCGATGTAACTTCCCCTATTTTGTTGCCATTAGCATCTACAATGTCATAGCCCTGACGTGGTATACCACGTTCATCCAATTCAAAAGCAACAAGTTTTCGTTTAGGGCCACGACGCTTTTCTTCCTCAAGCGCTTCAGAGTTAGTAAAGTCTTTAGTGAATTTTGTTATCCAGCCCAAACCGGCTTCAATAGGAGAGGTAGTATCGTTAATATCGTTTCCATATAGACAATAGCCCATTTCTAAACGCAAGGTATCTCGTGCAGCCAGACCAATCGGTTTGATGCCAAAGTCGGCTCCAGCCTCAAATACTTTGTCCCAAACTTGTTTGACGTCTTCATTTTTACAATAAATTTCAAATCCGCCGCTTCCGGTATAACCAGTAGCCGAAATAATAACATTATCGATTCCGGCAAAGTCACCAACTACAAAGTTGTAAAACTTAATGGCGGAAAGATCGTGACTGGTTAGGGACTGCATGGCTTCAATGGCTTGGGGACCTTGAATGGCAAGTAGGGAGTAATCATCAGACAAATTACGCATGGTTGCTCCTGTATCATTTTTAGATTGTATCCAATTCCAGTCTTTGTCAATATTACTGGCGTTAACTACTAACAAGTAGGTTTGTTCTTTAATTTTATAGACAATTAAATCGTCTACAATACCACCATTATCGTTAGGCAAGCAGCTATATTGGGCTTTACCTACTGTAAGCTTTGAAGCATCGTTACTTGATACTTTTTGAATTAAGTCCAGAGCATGTTCGCCTTCAATAAGGAATTCGCCCATATGGGAAACATCAAAAACACCAACACCGTTTCTAACAGTTTCGTGTTCTGCGTTAACACCTTCGTACTGAACAGGCATGTTAAAGCCTGCAAAAGGAACCATTTTAGCCCCAAGTGCTTCATGAGTTGCTGATAAAGCCGTATTTTTCATTTATAGTTTAGTTTGCGGTTAATTTTAATTTATTCCGCAAATGTATTGAAAAAATATAGATATCAGTTTTCAGTAAGATTACTTTAACAAGTAGCCTTTTAAATCGTTATAAGTAGCAATAGTTACCGACTTTTTCTCCTTGTCCATAACGGCTTCTATCTGTTCTGGAAGTGGTTGTTTTTTACCAATAACGTCTTCTACAACATCGAGAAATTTAGTAGGATGTGCGGTTTCCAAGAAAACACAATGGGCGTTCGGATTCTCTTTTAAATAGGCTTTGCACCCTAGATATCCTACTGCACCATGAGGGTCTGCTACGTAATTATAAGTGTTGTAAATTTCGAGCATAGCTTCTTTGGTTACAGCATCAGAAAAACTAAAAGAAGACACATTGTCCTTTAGGGTTTCAAAATCGTTGTTGTAAATTTCCTGAATGCGTATAAAATTACTTGGGTCGCCTACATCCATAGCATTAGATATCGTTTGTACAGATGGTTTGGGATTATAGTTTTGTGATTTTAAATACTCGGTAACCACATTGTTATCGTTATTTGAAGCTATAAAGTGTTTAACAGGTAAACCCAATTGTTGTGCCATGATACCCGCACAGATGTTTCCAAAATTCCCACTAGGTACCGAAAACACAATCTCTTCATATTTATTGTGCAACTGCTTATATGCAAATATAAAATAGAACAATTGCGGCAACCATCTTGCTACATTGATAGAATTGGCAGAAGTTAATTGCATGTTGCTGGTAAGCTCGGCGTCTAAAAATGCTGTCTTAACCATGGCTTGACAATCGTCAAACGTACCATTTACTTCCAGAGCCGTTATGTTCTGTCCAAGCGTTGTTAGTTGCTTTTCCTGAATGTCGCTTACTTTTCCGCTAGGGTAGAGTATTACCACATTTACCCCTTTAACCCCTAAAAAACCATTAGCCACAGCACCACCAGTATCCCCAGAAGTTGCTACTAAAACAGTAACCTCTTTATCGTTATCCTGATTGAAATACCCAAGGCACCTTGCCATAAAGCGGGCACCTACATCTTTAAAGGCCATTGTAGGACCATGAAACAGCTCCAGAGTTGAGATGTTTTGGTTTAATTCGACTACCGGAAAATCAAACGATAGCGTTTCATTAACGATCTCCTTAAGTACCGTTTCAGGAATTTCGGGTGTAATGAATTGTTTAATGGCTTCAAAGGCAATTTCGGTATACGATAAATTGTCTATATTGTTAAAAATCGCTTGGCTAAGAGGCGTGATGCTTTCCGGGAAATAAAGCCCTTTATCCGGAGCCAGCCCTTTTATGACCGCATTTTTAAATGATGAAATTGGAGCTTGATGATTTAATGAGTAATAGTTCATTGTTGTTATTGTTGACCGAAGACCTATGGCGGTAGTCGGAAGTTGTTTTATATTATTTTAATCCCTTCAGTATTGATTTTGCTAACATAGGTATCGAAGGCTATAGCTGTATTACTATAAACATTTTTTATGGCTGTTTCTACATTTTTGGCTGTTTCTATGCCGTTACTAAATGTAAATATGGATGGACCAGAACCAGAAATGCCAGCGCCCAGAGCACCGCTTTGTAGGGCAGCTGTTTTTACCTCATTATAATAAGGGATGAGTTTACTTCGATGAGGTTCTATAATAACGTCATTCAAAGATCTGCTTATCAAGCCATAATCGCTAGTATGTAAGCCATGAATCAAGCTTCCAAAATTGGCCCATTGGGTTATGGCATCTTGAAGAGCTACTTGTTTAGGTAAAATGGCCCGTGCTTCTGCTGTTTTTATTTCTATTTGTGGATGTATGATGGTAGCATACAGGTTATCTGGACAAGGGATGGAAAGTATTTCCAATGGGCTTAGGCTTTTAACAAGCGTGAAGCCTCCAAAAATAGCAGGAGCCAAATTATCGGCATGCTCACACTTACTGGCTAAGGCCTCTCCCTTTATTGAAAATTGTGTGAGCTCGGTTTTGTTAAAAGGTTTACCGAGTAATTCGTTCATCCCAAAAACACTGCCTACGGCACTGGCAGCGCTACTACCAACACCGCTACCAGGTTTAATGTTTTTATAGATTTCAATTTCAAAGCCGCAATCGGGCTTTATGGCTTCGTACATAGCCAAAGCAGAAACGCCAGCTACATTAAATTCGGTTTCGTAAGGCAGATCAAAACCTTCAACCTTAGTGATATGGATACCTTTTCTAGGTGTTTTTCTAATCACCATCTCGTCCCCAATTGTGTCCAGGCAAAAGCCTAACACATCAAACCCACATGCAACGTTAGCAACGGTTGCGGGTGAAAAAATCTTTATTTCGTTGTTCATTGTTTTCTTAATCATTTCCAATTCTTATAATATCAGCAAAGAGACCAGATGCCGTTACATCTGCACCAGCACCAGCACCTTTAATAATCATAGGTTGCTCTGGGTAGCGCTGTGTATAGAACATAACAATGTTGTCTTTGCCCTCCAAATTATAGAATGGATGACCTTCAGGAACTTCCTGAAGTCCAACACTGGCCTTGCCGTTATTGAATTGCGCTACGTATTTTAACTGGCAACCTTTTGCCTTTGCTGAGGCGTATAAGCCTTGGTAATGCGCTTCATCTTTAATTAAGGTTTGATAGAAATCATCGACTGTATCACTCTTTAAACCAGATTCAGATAAGAAAGGTGTATTTTCTATGTCCTCAAGATTCATTTCTACGCCGCTTTCTCTCGCAAGAATTAAAATCTTTCTGGCAACATCTACACCGCTCAAATCGATTCTAGGGTCTGGCTCAGTATAACCTTCCGCCGCTGCTTGTTTAACAACATCGTAAAACTTGGTCGTGTCGTTAAAATTGTTAAATACAAAGTTTAAGCTACCAGAAAGGACTGCCTGAACAGATATGATTTTATCACCAGAGGCTACGAGGTTGTTAAGCGTGTCAATAACAGGTAATCCTGCCCCAACATTCGTTTCGAAAAGAAATGGCGCATTGTATTTTAAGGACAAACGCTTTAAGAGACTGTAATTTTCATAATCGCTGGAGCAGGCTATCTTATTACAGGCTACTACACCAATACTTTGTCTTAAGTAAGATGCGTATAAATTTGCCACGTCCTTATTCGCCGTAACATCTACAAAAATGCTATTACGTAAATTAAGCGCTTTGGTTTTTTCAAAGAAACCGTCCAAAGAAGCCGTTTCACCCTGGTCTAGCTGTTCTTTCCATGACTTTAGATCGATGCCATCCTCATTAAATAACATGTTTCTGGAGTTGGATAACCCAATAACACGCAGGTTTATTTTAAGATTATCCTTTAAGTATTGCCGTTGCTGTTTAATTTGTTCAACAAGCTTTTCGCCCACATTACCAACTCCGGTAATAAAAACATTAAGTTGTTTGGTTTTTGTTTCAAAGAATTGTTCATGTAGAGTATTCAAAGCTTTTTTTACATCACTCTCAAGGATAACAGCAGAAATATTCTTCTCAGAAGCACCTTGGGCAATAGCTCTGATATTGATGTTGTTTTTTCCTAACGAGCTAAACATTTTACCACTTATACCTTGATGATTTTTCATGTTATCCCCAACCAATGCAATAATAGAAAGTCCCGTTTCAACAATTATAGGATCTATTTTGTGTAACGCAATTTCATTTTCGAAAGTAGCATCAATGGCCGTTTTGGCTTTTTCTGCGTCACCTTTGTCTATTCCAATACATATGGAGTGTTCCGAAGACGCTTGTGTAATAAGTATAACGTTTATTTTCTCTTGCGAAAGTGTTTCGAAGAGACGTTTCGAAAACCCGGGAATCCCTATCATGCCACTGCCTTGCAAAGTAAGTAACGCAATGTTGTTAATGTTGCTAATACCTTTTACAGGAGAAGAAGCCGGGGATTTGTCATTCGAAATAATGGTTCCTATGGCTTCAGGGGCCAAAGTATTTTTAATGTGTATCGGGATGTTTAAGTCCAGAACAGGTTGTACAGTTGGAGGATACAATACTTTTGCTCCAAAATGAGACAGTTCCATGGCTTCCTGATACGATATGTTGGCAATAGGGTAGGCTTGTTTTACCAGTTTTGGGTTGGTCGTATACATGCCACTTACATCTGTCCAGATTTCAAGCTGATCTACTTTTAAAGCTGCAGCAACAATGGCAGCTGTAAAATCAGAGCCCCCACGACCTAGTGTAGTTTGTTCGCCGTCGGCCGATTTTGATATAAAACCAGGAATAATAGTAATGCGTTGCGATGCAGCTGTGAAATAGTTCACAATGTTTTTATTGGTACTATTATAATCGACTTCCGCTTTTGTAAAATTGGCGTTAGTTACAATTAAATCCTGGGAATTTTTACGATCCGCAGATAAGTTTCTGTTTTTCATTGTTTCCGCAATGATGTAAGACGATAACAATTCCCCATAACTAACCAGTTTATCCGACGTTTTTGGCGACAACTCATTTATCAAATAAATACCGTCCAATAAGCTTTTAAGTGCATCCAGTTTCTCTTCTACATAGGCTTTAATCGGAGCACTGTTATTTGCGTTCAGTTCATCTATTATAGTATAGTGAATCGTTTTTATAGTATTGTAGGTCTCAACGAACGCCTTGTCTTTGTTTTGCGCTTGCTTACCCGCCAAAAGCAATTTGTCTGTAATACCACCTACGGCAGAAACCGTACATATTATGGTATCGTTTTTTGAGTAATTATCTAAAATAGTTATGACCTGATTGATGTTTTTTGATGAACCAACAGAAGTTCCTCCAAATTTTAAAACCTTCATTTTAATGAATTAATAGTTTGAAATATATTTTTTAAATGGTGTAATTTGTTGAATTACAATACGAACCGATGAGAAATATAGCTAACAACCCCTAAGGGGTGATTGTAATTGTAGTAGTACCAAAAATAGCAATCGTTACCTTTGTGATAAAGGTGTATAAAGTGTTTGTATTTTTGTTTAAATGGTTCATTACGTTGGTAATAATACAATTCAAATGTATTACTTTTAACCTAATAATAAAACAAAATGGATTTTTTTTACACTATTCGTATAATTGTAGCTTATTTATTTTGTTGAATTGTACTATAACGTTTGAGAATTGTAAAATTAACAAACAACTGTTTTAAAAGTTAACGGTTTATGTATTTATTCCCAAATATTTTCCATGATTCTATAATTAAAAAACTTGTTTATGAAGCTATTTTCTAAAGAACAGATATACGAAGCAGACAGATTAACTATTGAACGGCAAAACATAAGTTCTGCAGATTTAATGGAACGCGCCGGGACACAACTTTTTAACTGGATGCATGCGCGTATGCAAGGGGCACAGGTGCCAGTCCATGTATTTTGTGGTATTGGGAACAATGGCGGTGATGGTTTGGTATTGGCAAGACACTTAACAACCCATGGTTATCATGTAAAGACTTATATAGTAAACTATAGTGACAAGCGTTCTAAAGATTTTTTGATTAATTACGACAGAATTAAAAGTGTTACAAAGGACTGGCCTGTACTTTTAACAGATGACGAATCGTTCCCTGAGATTAATCCCAAGGACATAATTGTTGATGCCGTTTTCGGAATTGGATTGAACAGACCCGTAGTTGCATGGGTTGTAGCCTTATTTGACCACTTTCGGGCGTCCAAAGCTTTTACTTTATCCGTTGATGTGCCTTCTGGTTTGTATTTGGACAAAGCGCCAGAACATACCAATAATGTGGTTTCTGCCAGTTTCACTTTAAGTTTTGCAGCCCCTAAACTTGCTTTTTTTCTGCCCCAAACAGCCCAACATACAGTGCAGTGGGATGTGTTGGATATAGGATTTGACCAAGAGTATTTAAGTTCCGTAGATACCGAAGCAGAGCTGATAGCCAAGCACGAAGTACTGTTCTTATTTAAACCAAGAACAAAGTTTTCACATAAGGGACAGTTTGGGCATAGTCTTATTATAGGTGGGAGCTATGGGAAAATTGGAGCGGTAACCTTGGCCTGTAAAGGGGCGTTGTCGGCTGGTTCTGGACTAGTAACTGCCTATATACCCAAATGTGGATATACCGCACTACAAGCATCTTTACCAGAAGCCATGGTGATAACAGATACAGATAAAAACTGTATTTCAAATATAAATGTAGCGATGCAGCCGTCGGTTGTTGGTTTGGGAGTGGGAATGGGCACCGATAGTAAAACACTTAAGGCATTTGAGGCTTTTTTAAAGGAGAACAAGAGTCCTTTGGTGCTTGATGCAGATGGATTGAATATGCTAGCGCAGCATACAGCTTTGTTAAAAATGTTACCCGCACAAACGGTTTTAACACCGCACCCTAAAGAATTAGAACGCTTAATTGGAGTATGGAAGGATGATTTTGATAAGTTGGAAAAAGTAAAAGCCTTTGCCCATACATATAATGTAATAGTTGTAATTAAAGGAGCCCATACCATTACGATATCTAACAACAAGCTTTATGTTAATACAACAGGAAATCCGGGATTAGCAACTGCGGGTAGCGGTGATGTACTTACAGGCATTATTACCGGACTTATTTCGCAGGGTTACGCGCCTCTCGAAGCGACTGTTTTTGGAGTGTACCTGCATGGAAAGGCAGCCGACATAGCTGTTGGAAAATATGGTTACCAGAGTTTGTTGGCAAGTCATGTGATCGATTATTTAGGAGCAGCTTACCTCGATCTGTTCAAGAAACCCGATTCCCAAGACCGTGAGCAGGAAAAAGAAGGGAGTTAGTTATTGGTTGTTGGTTAATGGTTGATATTGCATAATTATATGAAGGATTTATTTAGTGACCTGTATAGTTATTTTAGGACAGTCAAAAAGGCTACTCCTTCACCTTTCCTCCATATCTCCTTCACCTTTACTTCATATTAAAGGTATGGTAGGGGTACCATAGCACCTCCCAAAACAAAAATTACATTAAAATCTGATTACCTCCCGGCTCCTAACTTCAATCTCCCAACAATAAAAAAAGCATCTCCCATCCAAAGTGGATACCCCAAACGGCCTACCCTAAAAACCTTAAAAATCAAGCAGGCAGTTGGGAGCCCTGGGATGAAAATCTTGTTTGACCCCGAAGCAATGAGGGGGAGGTATTTTCATCCGTGGTGGCGGACTGCGTAGCATTTTCTAGGTTTTTAGCGTAAGCCTAGACCTTTTTGTTACCCATCCTGAGCCCAGACGAAGGGTTGGGCGATGGGAAAAAGTAAAACACCATCATCCAGAGCGCGGTGAAGGCTCTCAAATAAGCGACCTACACATAAAAAAACTTAAAAACCAAAGTAGCAGTGGTGGCGCGAGGAAGAAAAGCCTGTTCGACCCCAAAACCCAACACCCCCTGTCATGCATAGCGAAGCATCTCCCATCCAAAGTGGATACCCCACGGCCTACCCTAAAAACCTTAAAAATCAAGCAGGCAGTTGGGAGCTCTGGGATGAAAATCTTGTTTGACCCCGAAGCAATGAGGGGGAGGTATTTTCATCCGTGGTGGTGGACTGCGTAGCATTTTCTAGGTTTTTAGTGTAAGCCTAGACCTTTTTGTTACTTTTTCCGGCGATGGGAAAAAGTAAAGCACCATCATCCAGAGCGCAGTGAAGGCTCACAAATAATCGACCTACACATAAAAAACTTAAAAACCAAAGTAGCAGTGGAGGCAAGAAGATGAAAAGTCTGTTCGACCCCAAAACCAAACACCCTCTGTCATGCATAGAGCAGCAAAGCATCTCCCATCCAAAGTGGATTTCTGTCTGCACAGAAATGACAAACAATAGAAATTGAAAAGTACCCTTTTTAACTTTAAACCTCAAACGGCCTACCCTTAAAACCTTAAAAATCAAGCAGGCAGTTGGGAATCCTGGGATGAAAATCTTGTTTGACCCCGAAGCAATGAGGGGGAGGTATTTTCATCCGTGGTGGCGGACAGCGTAGCATTTTCTAGGTTTTTAGCGTAAGCCTAGACCTTTTTGTTACCATCCTGAGCCCAGACGAAGGGTCCGGCGATGGGAAAAAGTAAAGCACCATCATCCAGAGCACAGTAAAGGGGCTCCCATCCATAACCCAACCCCCTTGCTATTAAAGACACAGTAAACCTGTGAAACCTACCACCAACCTTTACAAGCACACCCATATAACTTGCCAAAAATTCCTAAACTAATGTTAATAATCATTAAAAATCTTAAAAATACAATGGTAAATACCTATTTTCGTCAGAATAACAAAGCCTTATCATTTTGTATTTCAAACTATAAAACAATATAGTCTACAATTACAATGGTATTATATATATCAATTTATTACTAAAATTCAAACGAATGAAAAAACTACTCATTCCATTCATTGCAATAGCATGTATTTCCTGTAAAGAAGACACTAAAGTTGATTATGCCTTGCTTAACGGAAAAATAACTAATAAACCTGCAGGCGATTTTACCATAAACAGTTTCGACGGTCTTATTAAAGATCCCATTGCCGTAACCGAAGACGGTAGCTTTGCAGATACCCTTAAAGTAAAAGAAGGCACATACGTACTATACGATGGCACCAACCCAACCTTCATTTACCTTGAACATGGAGCTAACCTCTCAATAAATTACGACGCCAAAGATTTTAAAAACTCCATAAAGATTACCGGTAACAGATCAGAAGCCAGCAATTATTTACAGTCAAAAAAACAAAAAGAAAAAGAGCTCTTTGGTAACAACCCCGGCGAATTATACGCACTCGATGAAACAGCTTATAAAACAAAATTAAACGATTATAAAACTGAGCTGATAGATTTAGTAGCATCGACCAAAAATATCCCTGACAATTTTATAAATCAAGAAAAGAGAAGTGCCAATTATTTTTACCTTTTCCTGTTAACACAATACGAAAGGGCCCATGCTCATTTTTCCAAACAACCCGGATTTAAAACATCTGGGGACTTTTTAGCAGAACTCAATACCGTAGACTATAACAACGGTATCGATTTTGAGTTTTCGCCCGAATACAAGCAATTGGTTACCCTGCATTACAAAGAATCTATTTCAGAAGTAATGAAAACAGACTCGTTGGATTATAACGCAGCCTTTTTTAAAGTAGCAAAAACCATAACAAACGAAACCATTAAAAATGGCCTTATTTTTGATTTCGCAAAGAATGGCCTTACTTACGCTAAAGACCTAAAAATATTTTATAACGATTTCATGGCCGTTTCTACCAACGAAGCGCATAAAGCTGAACTCACCAAAAGCTACAATAAATTAAAAGCCCTAGCAAAAGGAGAACCATCACCAACCTTTGTAGACTACGAAAACTTTAAAGGAGGCAAAACCTCGTTAAGTGACCTTAAAGGGAAATATGTTTACGTAGATGTTTGGGCTACCTGGTGCGGCCCTTGTAAAAGAGAAATCCCTTTTTTAAAGGACGTCGAACAAAAATACCATGGCAAGGACATTGAATTTGTAAGCATCTCTGTAGACAAAGCTGCCGATTATGACAAGTGGAAACAGATGATTGTAGATCAAGACCTAAAAGGTATCCAGTTGTTTGCCAATAACAGTTGGAATTCCGATTTTGTCCAAGGCTACCAAATCACGGGCATTCCTCGATTTATTTTAATCGATCCAGAAGGCAACATTGTTAGTTCTAATGCGCCTAGACCCTCTAACCCCGAACTTGTTAAACTATTTACATCATTAAATATTTAATACATAACGGACATAAAAAAAATAGAGGCTGACTAGAACTCAGTACTAAAAAGTAAAAAGTAGTTTATGTTTGTTTTGGATTGGTTTAAGCTAAGAAGCTCTTATTTGAGAGCCTTCGCACTTTGCGTTGCGCTCTGGAAGGCAAAAGGAGAGTGTCATCCAGAAGGAGGTCTTTAGCCGACTTAAGAATCTTTAGATTGCATGGTTCAAAAACTTCCCATTGTGGGGTAGAAGCCCTTAATCAGATTTCTCTTTCTAAATTTAACTTTAATATAAAGGAGTGAAGTCGGAGTGGGAAATCCCATAATTATGAGAACCCACCATCCTGAGTTCTCGGGATTCAGAATGCCAATTATTTTCTTTGATTTTGATGGGGCTCAGTCTGACGGAAAACCACGCGATCTGACATTTCTGTAACGAATTTATCCAAAATACACAATTATTTCTCAACCACAGGCGTTCTCGAGGTAATAATCTTAACAAATAAAATATTTTTCATAAGTATCTGTTTTATAGTTTGTTAAATAAAATATAGTTCATTTGATACTTAAATTAATAGTATATATTGCTTTTTAATAAAAAGATTATGAGGTAGTTAGATAGGTTTTGTTGTTGTATATGCAGTTTGTCGAGATATCTTTGTGGATTATCTAAAAGAAAGCCAAAATACATGAAAAATATGCAGATAACCCATAAAATCTTACAGCTTGTCTAAAAAGTGTTTTTGCGGGTTGTTATGCCTGCATAATTTATATAAATTTGGTTTCCCTCACTTCTCTATGTGCATTAACCTTATTTTTTGTTATAGGTGCATTTTTTTTGATTAGTAGCAAATTATTAAAGATGCCCTCGTCTTACCAAGATTTGACAACTTAAACAGGTTGTGGTTATGACATTGTCATGATTACAGTTATGTAAGTTGTTTTTCCTTATTTATGTTAACATCATTTTATTAACTAAAAAAAATGTTATGTTAATGTACAATTTTACCCAATTTTATTCCCGAACACAAACGTGTTGTTTTAAGTTTAGGAATGCATTATTTAAAATTATGCCGGGCATTATGCTTGTCATGCTTTTTTTGTTTGGAGCGTTAAGTAATTTAAATGCCCAAACAGTTTCTATTGATGGAAACCCTTATGAATGGGGTACGCCACAAATAACTACCATCCCAACACATCAGCATGTTGTTGATGCTTATGGTAGTGGTGTAGTTGATGACCAATTTACCGAGGGCTCCAAAGACTTCATGGAAGCAGGTAATACAGCTGCTCAGCATTTAGTTTGGGCTTATGGGCAGACCAAGGCCAAAAATGATATTGAAAATGCAGCTGCTGTAGTAATTCAAAATCCAATTATAGTTAATCAAGAAACAGGTATTCCAGAACTAAGGAATGGAAGGTTTCTGTTTTTTGCAGGAGACCGTAGGAGCACCAATGGAGATGCCCAAATAGGGTTTTGGTTTTATGTTGATGGAACTACCCCTAAAATGGTTGATGGAAATGGTTATTTTGATCCAGAACACGGTTTGGGTGATTTATTAATATTAAGTGATTTTACCAATGGTGGAACAAATCCTACCGTAACGGTATATGAATGGGTAGGTTTTGGTAATGGTGACTCTGGACCAGATTTACAATTAGATCTTAGAGAAGATATAGGCGCTGATATAGCCATTAATAATAAAACTGAATTTCCTATACCAAGTGGATGGGAGTATGAAGGAGTAACAAATACATGCCCAACAGATGCTAATTATGAAACCTGTGTTGTCGATAATGGTGTGCCCTTTTATAAGTTATTAGCATTTTATGAAGGTGTTGTGGACGTATCTACCGTATTACAAGATGTTGACATTTGTGATGCCAGTTGGTTATTAGAGACTAGGTCTTCGCAGGAGTTAACGGCATCATTGGATGATTTTGCAGGAGGGCTATTTAATTTAACGCCTACTGCTAATGTATCGGGTGTTGATATTGTTTGTGGAGAAGATAGTACCACATTATCAGGTTCATCCACTCCGGAATTTGGAAGCCCGGGCATTGTTTATCAGTGGTATGATGAAAATGGTATGATTCCTGGAGCAAATGGCGAAACCTATGAAGCAACATCAGCAGGTACATATTATTTAGTCGTTTCTAATCAAGGATGTACTGCACAGTCAGATGATTTAATCATTGACCAAACGTTTCCGGATAATTTAGTTATTACCTGTCCAACAGACCCTAATGTGGCATCTTGTTCGACTACTCAGGAAATAAGCGAGGCCTTTACATCATTTCTTGGTAATCTTTCTATTGAAGGAGGAGAAGGTATTGTAACTACCGATATATATATAGGAGGTACGTTAGATGAAAGTTGTTCAGTGACTGGAGGCGTTTTATATGATGAAAATTATATTTTACCAGATTTGACATGTGGTGGGAACCTTACGGTTCATTTTGTTGTTTATGATGAATGCCAACAACTAAAGTGTTGCACAGCGACCTTCACTGTAAAATCACCGGATGCGATAGTATTAACGCCTCCTGCAGACGTAGAGCTAGCGGC